>JAKBSX010000141.1 GCA_021844725.1 Actinomycetes bacterium
CACATAGAGAATGGTGAACGACTCTTTCCTTCTCCAAGTGAGGCTTTTGGACTGGTAGCTCTGGAAGCTTTGAGCTCTGGGACTCCAGTAATGTGCTGGAATATAGAGCCGTTAAACAGCCTCATAAAGACTGGATATAATGGATTCTTGTCTGACGATATTAACGATTTTTCAAAGCATATCTTAGATCTTTCAGACATGTGGAAGAATGACGAAGCTAGCTATTTTGAGTTGTGCAAGAACGCAAGGTTTTCGGCAGTTAAATGTGATTGGGACTCCACAATCGTTCCTAAGCTCAATGACATTTTCAATAACGTTGTTGATTCTTGCAAGCATCGCTGAATCTCCGACATGTCTCATTTTGAAGAAAGAGCGCCAATAGTTTACATGACTATTTGTGAACTGGTAACTGCGAGGATAAATCAATCATTGTCATTTGCATGCCATCACGCTCTGCAGGCTGGATCACAGAGTGTAGTCAAAGATCCTGGAAGTTCCATTCGATAAAGCCATTTTAATCAAAAGGATCGTTTCATGATTGCGCACGTGGTGGAAAGGAAATTATATTGTGAAGACTATTTATCTACTTCGCGCGATTATTCCATCAAGGCATCGTATTTACGATTCAAATCAAAAGACATGGCTGCCCAAATAAGAATTAGCTCATCATTGCGCAGATCGCACTATCATGCAATCAACGTCCCTTTGTCTTTCCGTTTGACAGCGGAGATCATGTCTGTAACAGTTATAGAGAGTTACGATCATCATGAAAATCGGGATCGTAGTCAGGATTCTATGGTCAGGTGGCGTGCAACGGATTGCTTTCGCTGAAGCTAAATTATTGAAGGAGCGTGGTCACGACGTCGAGCTCATCTTCATCAGGAAATCCAAGTTATGGATGGGTAATTATGACGAATATCAGAATGTGACAATCTTAAGTCAAAAAGGGGTTGAAAATAGATTCATCGGGAAATTCCTCGATATGCTGACGCTTCATTATGCTCCCCAGCGAGGAGTAGAGGGGAGGGTAGATGCAGATCTTATTTTGAAATTTGAGATTCATAGAAGTGCCTACGATGTGCTGATATATTTTGATCAAATGACAAGTCTTTTTTCATTGATCGGTAAAATTAGACATGACGGGAAAACGATAATATATGTACACGAAACGTCGCTAAAAGATAAAGGAGTCTTCAACAAACTGGTAGATTTTGTCGGCATTAACTTATGTGATGGCATAATAACCCAATCCCAATTTAACAAAAAACTACTGAGTCGATTCCGGTCAAAGAAGTTATTGATGTTGTACCCGGGAGTCGATGAAGTACGCGTTAGTCATGGATTTGAAGAAAGAAGGAATATCGCTCTGTCCGTAACCTTGTGGGATAGTGGGCGCCATCCTGAATACTTCGTTGACATTGCTAGACATTTTGATTTTGGAAGAATAATCCTCGCGGGTGGGTGGACTGACGATTCTTTTAGACAGTTGATGACGCAGAGGATAAAGCAGGAGGGGATTGAAGACAAATTATTGATCACCGGGCCCATCTCAGAAGATGTTCTTAATCACCTGTATCAAGAGTCAAAGTTGTTTATACGGTTTGGTTATAATGAAGCAGGACCTGGAATGGGCTCGTTAGAAGCACTGTCTCATGGACTACCAATCATCATAAATTCTGGTATTGGCATCAAAGAGATCCTTAAAAACGGCTTCAATTGCGAGGTCGTGGATGAGAAGAATTCCATTGACGTGGCAATTGTCATGAGTAACCTTATGGAGGACAAGAGAGCCTGGGAGTTTATGTCGAATAACAACCTCAAACTTTCAAAGGAATTGTCTTGGCATAGGCACGGGCAAATCCTCGATGAATTCATCCGTAACATCTGATTTGATGCAGACCTTACTACCTTGTTCCTGCCTATCAATTTCCTCCGGCAGTTCTTTGGAATAAATAATGCCTTATAATCCATTCTCTTTAATAATTAACCAGAAATAGACGATCGTGAATATACCATCTGATGACTGAGGCTCACAGGGAGAGCAAGAACAAGGACATTTCCGAGAGGGAGTGGAAGAGGAGGAAGGGATACGAACTCCTCAGCAAAGGTGTCAGGAATGCAGACTTAGCCCGCACACTTGAGGTGAGCTGGAACACCGTCGGCAGATGGGCGAAGAGGATGAATAATGGCGACAACAGCTCATGGAAAGATGTCAAACCTCCCGGTAAACCGTCGAAACTGTCAGGGAAGCAGCGCCAGGAGCTCCTGAAGATACTCGTGAAGGGAGCACTCGCCAAGGGCTACCCCACTGACCTCTGGACACTGAAGAGGGTGGCGGAGGTGATCAGACAGGAGTTCGGTGTCGAATACAATGTCACGCATGTCTGGAGAGTGCTGCGGAACATGGGGTTTTCCTCCCAGGTCCCGCAGCTTGTCGCGAAGGAGAAGAACGATGTTTTTGTGAACGATTGGCTGAAGAGGGATGGCCGAAGATACGTGCTTTTGCAAGAAGGAAGAATGCAACAATACTCTTCCTCGATGAGAGCTGTGTGCAATCCAGGCCCAATGTGAGAAGGACGTGGGCACCCGCCGGTGCCAGACCAGTCATGAGGGTGAAGGAGGGTGAGCGAAACAAACTGTCGCTCATATCCGCCGTGAGCATCGACGCGGAACTCTATTTCAGTATACACACCGATAACATCACGGGCACCGAGATCATGGCATTTCTGAAACATCTTCTTAAGGAGATAGATGGCAACATAGTGCTGCCGTGGGACAACGGCGGTCCCCACAGACGTGTCGACGTGAAACAGTTTCTCTATGAAAACAGAAAACGACTCTACACAAGGAGATTCCCTGCATATGCGCCAGAACTCAACCCGGACGAGCAGATATGGAATGTACTCAAGTATCAGGAACTTTCGAACTGGTGTCCCGATACAGTAGAAGAAATGAAGGCCAGAGTGAAGGGTGTCATGACCAGGCTGAAAAGACATCAGGAGAGGATAAGGAATGCGATGGTGCACTCCCGGCTGCCGCTACCCTCAATCCGTGCATGCCGACAGTAGTGCAAAATAATCCATTCTCAATCCAAAGGAGAATAATATGGCCAATATAGATGCATTGGCGGATTTGTTCCACTGTTCTTTCGATTCTCATTGACGTGTACGTGTTACTATTTTCATGCTTGTGCAAGAATGCAAGAGAAACGAATTCAAGAAGTTCATTAAGCAATGTTGGCATTGAAATCTGGTGTTGATGGGTATGCTAAAACCTTACGTATCAGTGATCGTCAATGTTTTTCAGCGAAGAGATTTTGTTGTGAGCGCTGTCAGTTCGGTGATCAATCAGTCCACGGAACGGAGTCTTTATGAAATAATAGTAGTTAAAGACTTTGAGGATGACACAATCGATGCTTTTCTCGAGTCACAGCATGTAAAATGCATTCTTGAGAAAGACCCCAAGCCTAGTGTTAGGCTCGCGAGAGCAATAGACTCCTCCTGTGGTGAGATTATTTCCTTTTTAGAGGACGATGATTTGTTTGCCAAGGATAAAATCGAAACAGTCGTAGCCGCATTCAGGCATCATCCAGAGTTGGGGTTTTTTCATGACGGGTCAGGGCATTTTGAAGTTGCCAACATCAGTTGTGGTGAAGGAGTTTTGACTCAGCTGACTGGGGTGGATTGTGATTGTTTTATTGGAGATTCCCAATCTTACTTAGCGCTCTACAATAAACTGAGACTTAACAGCTCAACAGTCTACTGTAGTATGATATCCATAGCACGGGTTGTTTCGACCAACAACAGAGATTTGTTCTTGAGAGTTCAAAGTGCAGTTGATTTGTTCTTTTTCTATAATGCGCTATTCCTTGGTAAGCATGTGTTGATTACCAAGAGTCCCAAGAGCTATTATAGATTCCATCAGAGTGCAACTAATTGGTATGGCTCGATAAACGAGTTTGCCCCAAAGCTCTACAAGTACAGTTCAAACGCCGTTGCTGACTGGAAGTTGCTGGCATCGTTGGCACAGAGTGCTGAACTGAAGAAATTAGTTGAGCAAGAATCTGCTTGGCATCAATTCATGTGCCTTATATTTGGTGACACCTACTCGAGAAGACACGTCTTTATTACCGGAGTAACCCAAGCCATTGTTGCTCGAAAAGCTAGAACTATATTGTTGGGTACACTCTATTTAATGTCCCCAGCACTAAGTCAAAGATTATATTTTATTTGGTACAATATGATACGAGCAAGAATACTTGATTCTTGATGGTGGGAATGTGGGTTCATCCAGGATTATGAAGTGGCAAATGATACCTCTTCACATGGTTAAAAAATACCATCTTTGCATACAATATATAGGCATACGTGGATATATTCGCACAACGCCCCATATTGGCAACAGCTTGTTAATGAGTGTTGTTAAGTAATACTTTGGTGCAATGTGAAGATTTTCCCCTGAGGAACATAGCGACGGAAACGTGGTAAAACGAAGATACTTATAATTTCAGATGTGAGGTCGGATTTCATTATCGATGTCCTCTACTCTGGTTTCAGAGAACTTGGCCTGGATATTTATGATTATCCATTTAAGCCGCACCATCATGCCCGACTTGTTGGTGGAAAACTACAGATTCAGGACAATATCGGAAACACAATAGGTTCTGAAGGCGACAGTGATGGTTTGATACATTTTGTTGATGCCTATGGAGGACTAAGGAAAATTCCCAAGTGGGTATGTTCATTGCATTCACAAGGATCGCAGTCATTAGAATTACTCCCCCCACTAGACTTTAGCGATTTCGATTTAATCATAGTTGGTGTCATAGGTTCAGACAAGCGCGTCTGGGATGCCGTTTGTGATGCTTGTTCAAAGGCTCGAGAACGTACAGTCTTTGTGGATGGATCAGACGACCCTTTTATGAGATCCTTAGGCAAAAAGGTGCAATTGTGCTTCAAACGAGAATTAATGACAAGGGTTACTTGGAGAACTTTCGCATGGCTAAGACATATCTATCCGCCACTGGATCTCAATTTGAACAATCCATTGAATATTATAGATTTACGGGAAACAGTGCGAAACATTTGGTACCCAAGTAATTCGACTTTAAAGAATATCCTGCCAATTAACATTACAGTTAATAGTCACAGCACGAACTTATATAATAGGGGTATCGAGAAAGACTATGATATTTCATTTCTTTGCTCCCTTACAAGCAAATACAGGCTACAGTTTGCGCATTTCTTACGTAATTTCGCTCGCGAAACTGATTTAAAAATATTCATAGGCAACAATGAAAATGGCTTAGGAGCGTCCTCCTTTACTGGCTCACTTCCTTGGGATCAATATAGTGAGGCACTGATTTCTTCCAAAATATCTGTGTCTCTGCCGGGACTTGGATACGATACGGCCAGATATTGGGAGATTCCTTATTACGGGGCGGTTTTGGCATCACCCTATTTACCAATCGCTATACCAAACAATTTCGAAGATATGAATTCGGCGGTTTTTTTCAAGAACTATCCAGACTTTGCATCAAAGGTCAAGAAGATTCTTCAAGATGGCAGTTGGTCCTCCATCGCTGCATCAGGCAACTCTTTGTTTAAAAGGCACCACACTAGCAAGAAAAGAGCAGAATACGTTCTAAGGAGTATGCTGTCGCGCAACAGCCGATAGGACCTCTTCACGTTAGACTCGGCAATACACGGCATATTTTTCTGATGTTTTGGAAGTCCTAGAACTTGTCGTCGAAAAGTGAGAAAAATGAAAATCCTATGGCTAAACCATCGTTGCTTGAAGAACCCGCTATCTGGTGGTGCCGAGACAACTATATTTCAAGTTGGTAGACGTTTGGTTTCTAGGGGACATGAGATTCATCTACTTACCGGAGGATGGGAAGGGGCACGACGTGAAGAAATCATAAGTGGGATCATAATCCGGAGATTTGGTAAGCGTGTCATGCCACACTTAGCCTTACCTGCTTTTCTTAATGAACACCAAGATGCGGACTTAATAATTGATGACTTGGCACATGCGATGCCGTGGTTTTCTCCTTGGTTGAGCCGTCTACCTGGGCTTGTCTTTTTTCGACATCTTCACTCCAGAACCCTCAACGGTCAGGTTTCTTCCACATTGGCTCTTGGTCTGTCACATATTGAAAGACAATATAGTTTGATTTACAAACGATGGCCATTTGTCACAGAATCTGAGTCGTCCAGACAGGATCTTATCAGTTTAGGAATTAGCCATCAAAGAATTAACCTAATTCCTCCAGGGGTAGATTTAGCAACGTTCAAGCCTAGTAAAAAAGAACAAATCCCATTGATAGTGCACCTCGGAAGGCTAATGCCGTACAAGAGGACTGATCATGCACTGCTTGCCTTGAATAATCTTCTGAAGCGAGGTGTAAGAGCGAATCTAATAATCATCGGTGATGGCCCCATGCTTCGACAGTTAAGATCTATAGTAGATGAGATGAACATACAAGCACATGTTACGTTCACAGGCAAGATAGCCTCTTCCCAGGTAGCCGACATATTATCGAGAGCATGGGTGAATATACACTGTTCGGTATCGGAAGGTTGGGGGTACTCCACAATGGAAGCAGCATCATCAGGTACTCCGACAGTAGCATATCGCGTTCCCGGAATATCTTCGTCCGTCCAAAATGGAAAAACCGGCGTATTGGTCGAAGATGGGAATATTCGTGAGTTATCTTTCGCACTGGAACAAGTTTTAGAAGCACCCCAGACTTGGATTTCCAACTGCAGATCCTATGCGGAGAAATTTTCTTGGGATGCTGCGACTGATAAATGGGAAAAATTAATTGCAAATTGCACTTTGTAGATAGTCACAAAGAAATGACGCTAAATTACGATTCTCTCTTTCATTCCGATAAGGTGTATCATCTTATCAGTTCACCAGCCATCCGTTCTCAATAGATCTTTGGAGCCTAGTTTTCATGGCATCCATACTTTGAAACTGTTTTGCCACTTATAGCATTCCCCAAAAGTGATGCGGCTATTTGAGCAGTGCGTGTATTGCCGATAGATTGCAGACACTCTTCACCGTTGCAGGCGGTGTGTTTCTGACGAAATGCTGTACTGCACCACCGAGTCGCCTGTTTGAGACGAAGTACGTATTGTTGAGCAGTTTTGCCCTCTCATAGTTCCACCACTGTTCCTGAG
>JAKBSX010000142.1 GCA_021844725.1 Actinomycetes bacterium
TAATAAGGTGGAACAGCCCAAGAAGTTTTTCTCCTGCCGCACCTGCTCCCGGAAGACTTGGCTTTAGGCTTGCCAAAATGTCTGACAAGTAGACCAGAACCAGAAGGATAAAGATTATTGCAACAGGAGTGTCATGGGCACCCAAGAACACCATGGTGCCAAGAATGGAGATCAGAGTAAATCCGATCGCCATTCCGACGTTCACTCTTGAGTCCCCCTTGCGCATTCGGTTGTATCCGATTGCAAACCAGTGGATCCCATATGATGTGAACGCCAACGCTGCCATGTACAGTGGCGCTGCTGTAAATACCCCCAGCGCTAAGCCGACAAAAAGGATTACTCCAGCTACAAACTGGAAAAATCCTGGCAACCAGATTCCCCACACACCGGTGGCTGCATCAACTTCCGGACTTCTCTTTGGATAGCCAAAAAGTTCCTGAAGCGAATATATGAAGTAACCCGTTCCCAGTCCCATGAATCCAAGCGCCAGTGGCGGAAACTGGGACGTAGGTAAACTTACTACGGTAGCTAACATTTTCCATCATCCCTTCTAAAATGTAGAGCTGATTGGAATAATATCGCGTTGTAATATTACAAGTACGCAATTATGACATTTGCTGGGTGATTTAGTAAGAAATTGTCTTTTTTATTGAACCTGGTCAGAGAAATAGCCCCGATCCGCTCTCCCAGCCCAGGCCAAGTCCTCCCTCAACAATGGTGGGAATTTGCCACTGGGCAGGCCGATAATTATCTGTTCTTGTTTTTTACGAATCGGTCGAAGAGTCGTCTCTTAGTCAAATGATTTTAAATAAATTCGTGACATTTTTCATGTTCGATGATAAATTGAGGTTCCCCACCCCGCTTATGAAGTTCTATTGCTAGTGGGTGGAAGTATGCAAAACCTGTTGCCGATGGTTCGGCTTTTTAGTGACGTTTCTCTTTCTCCCGATCCTTCGCAATTGCCGGGTGGTTCCGCGCTTCAGTCGCTAACCAATGGACTTGGAGGGTGGGCTCTTATCATATCTTTGGCAGGCCTTTTGCTTGGCGCTGCGACCTGGGCCCTGGGCTCACATTCGCAGAATTATCAACAATCCATGTCAGGACGCCGTGCAGTGGTGATTTCTGGGGGCGCAGCCCTAATCGTGGGTGCAGCTCCTGCTTTGATCAATTTCTTTTTCCATCTTGGGCAAAGCGTGCATTAGATATGGGAAGCATAGTCAATGCGATAATCAAACAACTTATCCATATCTTTACAGGAGGTTTTGTCTCTTCAATCACTTCAGTCGAGATTTGGCTTTTTTTGAGAATCGATAAATTTATTGTTCACGGCTCTTTAATTTCATTGTCGTCTGGATGGTTTTATCAGTTCTTCCAAAAAATGGAGGTTTTGGCTTTAGCCCTGATTCTTCCTCTATTTATCATCGGTTTGATAAGTGGGGTAGTATCTGGATCCGGCGGCTATCTTCTCCGATTGGTTACGCTCTATCTCCCGGTTTCGCTTATCGGTTCAGGGGTACTGCTGATAGGATTTCAAGCCCTAGGGAGCGCTGTGGACGTAATGTGCCGATGGTTGATTGATTCTCAGCATCTTTCGCCCTCGTCATTTGCACAGACGTTTTCTAATCTTTCCGCTCATGGAGGTTTGGCAGATCCGATTCCCTTTCTCTTAGTTGTCATCGCTGGGATAGTAAGTGTTATAGCCGCTCTCTCACTGTATTTTGAGCTTCTCATACGGGAGGGGGTCCTGGTTGTCTTGGCAGCGTTCATCCCATTGATACTGTTGGCGATGCTTTTGAGTTCAGCAAAAGCAGTTGTCTACCGATTTATAGAAATTTCCGTAGGAGTGATCTTTTCCAAATTGGCAGTAGTGGTACTTCTTTGCCTGGGCGCTGAACTGGTGACAAACTCTGGCTTGGCTTCCAATTTTGATCAGTTCATGATCGGCGTGGCGATTGTGATACTTGCTTCATTTAGCCCCTTTCTACTCTTTTCTCTCATTCCAATTGCTCATCTGGATCATCAGGCCCAGCTTTCAGGTTCAGCGCGGCGAAAGGGTCGGGATCTTATGCGACTAGGAGCTATGGCGGTACCAGGAGCTGGGATCCCAGAAATACCGGGGCCACCCCCTCTGGCGGAGGCTACACCGGTGCCCAGCTATCTTCGGAACTCTGACTAGGACAGGGCAGTTCAAGTGGATCAGATGTTGTCGAGCCATCACCGGTTTTCAGTGGGCGACCACTTACTGGGTAAATCCATATTTGGACTTGCCAAGTCCCAAGTACTGGGGTTGACGGTTTTTCCGGTAATTGGGTTTTTGATGCTGTTTTCGTTTAATGGGATTTGGGGAATACTGGGTTTAGTTTTTGTGGTGACACTAGCCGTGCTTTCTTTGCTGATCGGTTGGCAGGGATGGACTTTGGACAGGGCAGTTATAGCGGGTAATTGGTATCTGGCCTCTGTAATATCGCAGCGTCGAAATCGATTTAAGTTCAGCCAATTCGGAGCTCCCCTTCCCTCCGTACAGTCACGCCAGGTTGTTTCTTATCATTCCAAGCTGGGGGTTCGGGTTTCCGAGCAGTATCTTTCAAAGCGGGGGAGACAACATCTGGCCGGAAAATTCTATCACCGCGTTTTTCTTGAGACTTTTCCCGGCCACGAGATGGATATGGCACAACTCAGCCTCGGGAAAAAAGTCCTGTTTGGGTTTGAACTAGAAGGCGACAGATTTTTGTATCTTGACCGGGATGCAAAGGCTTCCAATGCGATTAACTTTGGGCAGTTTTTAGAGGTGTTTTCTGCCTACCGGGATCGGATTGATTCCCTCTGCCTTGTATACACCTTTACACCTGGAAATTTTGATACGCCGACTTCCATCAATCAAGAGTCAGATCCAGAGCTCGAAGAACTTGTACGTTCATCAAGCAATAGCTCGATCAGGCGACAACTCTATCTGTTGATATCGGGTTCGAAGTCGACTGGTTTTGCGGAACTCGTGTCTCAGATTTCAGTCGCTGCACGCGATATTGGGGTCACCGCCAGAGGCCTTGATCAAAGTTCCCTTCGCAAGGTTGTGTTATTCGGCCGACCAGCCCCAGACCTCGAGAAGGCACTGTCGATGCGTTCACATTGGCGACATATGGAGCTGGGCGACAAGTTGGCCAAACTTTTTCAGGTGACCGGGCTCCCTAAGGGCGAAGTAAATGCCGATTTCCTGGTACCATTTCTTTCTTCTGTGGCGGGGGAGGGTCTGTTGAGTTTCAGACTGAAACTTGTTGATAACAGATATGCACTAAGAAAGGTCAGGGCTAAACGGTCAGGGATTACGGCTGACGCTGGAGTCAGGACACTACTGGGGTTTTTGGGCAGACAGTCCGAAAATCGTGCAATTGGATCACTGCAGGTCCAGGAGGAAGAACTGGATTTAGGTTATGTTATGTATTCCGTTTCCGGGACATTGGTGCTTTTTGCCACCACCGAAGCAGAACTTGAACTTGCAGCGAATCAGATACTGCTCAAATCGGAACAAAGTGGGGTCAGCCTTGAGTGCGCCTATGGCACTCAGATGAAATGTTGGCGTGATTTGTTTGGGACTGAGGGGTGGAGTAATAAATGAGTTACTGGATTACTTCTCGAAATCTGGGCGCGCTTTTTCCACCTATTTGTGGAACTCCGCCCAGATGCAAATCGGTGTATGTGGGTAAGAGTCGGCTTCGAGGTCCCTATTTTTATAATCCATTCGAGCTCTATAGCCAGGGAGTTCTGACAAGTCCCAATCTTATGGTATTTGGTCAGATTGGATATGGTAAAAGCGCACTGGTGAAGGCGATTTTGAACAGGCATCTCGAGATTGGATATCGGGTGTGTATTTTGGACCCGAAAGGGGAGTATCAGCAGTTGACCCAGATGAACTCAGGGTCCTCGTTTGCATTTGGGACTAAAAAGGGAGCCGGTCTGAATCCGCTCAGCTTCCAAGGAGGGAACCCATCTAACGGGGACGCCGTCCATCTGGAGCGGCTTTCCAATTTGGTTGTCACATTCTCAGCGATATTGGACCGGCCTATCTCTTCATTAGAGGAGTACGTGATTGAAAATGCACTAAGTAATTGCGAGAATAGACACAATTTAGTTGACATGAACGATCTATATCAGGAACTTCAATATCTCGCCCGCTCTCAGGAGGGCAGTGCAGAAAATCGATATTATGAAGAGTCCGATTGTGCCAGGTCACTCGGAATCGAACTCAGGCGCTATCTTTTCGGGGACTTGATCGGAATCATTGACGGTCGCAAAGCTGATCCCAAAGCCAATATCGAGTTAGGCCGGATTTTGAATGTTGATTTATTCACCGCCAGTAATCCAGGGGTGATGGCCGTGGGAGTTCCTGTTTTTCTGTCACTATTGAAAAATGCTCTTTCTAAAGGTGGCCATAAATACCTGATAGCCCTCGACGAAGCTTGGATGGCGCTTTCAAGCCCCGGGTGCGTAGGTTTTTTTCGCTCATACTGGAAGCTGGCAAGAAGCTACGGGATCGCAAATATTGCAGTTGTGCACAGAAGTGAAGACCTATTGGTACCTGGAGACCAGGCCAGTGGAGGTGGGCAGATTGCTGCTGGACTTGTGAGCGATTCTCAAACTTTCATAATTTTTCATCTTGATCCTGTGCCAGCCCGCAAAATTGGAGGGTTATTGGAATTGACTGAGACTGAGATATCTTTGCTCGGCACCCTAAAGCGCGGCAGCTGTTTGTGGAAAGTGGCAGGTGAAACATTTATTGTCGATGTGCAACTGACCGATAAAGAACGAAAGATCTTTGATACTGACGCCCGGATGGTCTAATTATGGATTTGTTTGGGATGATTCCCCTGATACTGGCTATATTGGCTCTTCTTTTCTGGAGCGGGAAGAGCCAAGGTGCCACCAGGAATCCGAATGGCAACTTTAGTCCCAACTTCAAAATCTTAAGTACAGAGTTTGACTACTGGCCTTTGTTGGTCGATTACTTGAAGTTCCGCTCTGATGGGAAATCGATACGTTTGGGTCGAAAAGGTTTGCTCCCAATTTACCTACCTCCGACCGATTCCCTTCTGGTATTTGGACCCACCCGGTCCGGGAAAACAACCTCACTTGCTATTCCAATTCTTAGCGAATTCAGAGGTCCCGCAGTTGTCACGAGTGTAAAAGAGGACATCTTGGGCCAAAGTTTAGCGGGGAGAAGGTCGTTGGGTGAATGTGAGGTTTTTGATCTCTCGAGTTCACAAAGCTCGTCCTGGAATCTCTTTTCGATGGCTGAGGATTTTGCAGGAGCGAAAATGGTGGCTGATGCGCTGTGCAGGCTAAACAAGCATAAGGGTGGCGATATAGAATTCTGGAGCCAATTGGCGGCCAAGATGCTGGGACCCCTGATTTTGGCTGCTTCTCTGGCTCAGCCAAACCTTTCCACAATTTTTTCGTGGATTGAGTCCCATGAATTTGAACCAGCGTTTGAAGCCCTGACAAATGCAGAGCAGTGGGAGGCCAGGAGTGCACTTGAGGGAATAGTAAGACTTGATTCCCGCACCCTGACGTCTGTTATTGCGACGCTGCTTTCACTTCTGGAACCTTATGGCGATCCATTTATTTGTGAACTGTTAAGCACTGATGGAATAGAGATCTCCTCGCTGCTAGACCGAAAAAGTTGTAATACCTTGTATATTTGCTCCCCTTTATTCCGTTCAGAAAGGTATCTGCCAATTTATGAGCTTTTTCTGCGAAAACTTTTGGAAGTGGCATATCAGGACGCCGACCACAAGATTCTTTTTCTGCTTGATGAATTGGCTAACGTTGCGCCAATTCCCGATCTTGACAAGGTCGCTTCCACAAGTGGGAGCTATGGGATAGTTTTGGTCTCTATTTTTCAGGACCTGTCACAGTTGGAAGCGATATATGGAATCAAGAGCAGAACGGTGCTGAACAATCATAGATCCAAATTGTGTCTTTCGGGAATTAGCGATATAGCCACACTTGATTACGTTGAAAAAGTAGCCAGCGGGTTGAATTCTGGTAAATCTAAGGGTAATCTTCTGTTTCGACTTCGCATTGGCCAAGCACTGCTAGTGCGAAGCAATTATCGTCCTCAAAAAATAAGTCTTATACCTGTTCGTCGACCAGATTAGAGGTTTCAGATTCCATTTGGTTGGACTCGATCACCATGGCGGAGTCTTTCAGCTTGTCGGCAAGCAGTTGAAAGATCTCTTCTCGATTTATCTCCACGTCATGCGGTGCCTTGATTCCAATACGGATAGCGTCACGCTGGATCTCTAAAATTGTTATCACGATGTTATTACCAATAACGATGCTTTCGTTTACCCGCCTGGTAAGGACAAGCATGGCGCCTCCTTGCGCGTAGAGCTATTCGGGCTCTTAATTATCCAACTACACATTACCGTGCCAATGTGATTTATTCCAGTTTTTTTGCAATCTCCAGTTAGAAACGGCCGATGAAAGTCATGGTTACTGAGTGACTAGGTGTGAGAGGTTTGGGCCTTAGCCGCCAGAATTGGTTGTGGTGGTGCTATGGATGAAGTTTTTACCCCCAGCTCCTCTAAACGTTGGTTTGAGATTTGCGCAAGCTTTGGCTGCGGCTGCAAAATTGGGCGACTGCCTCAGAGCTTTGAGACCAGCAAAACTCTTTCTTTGGCTGGTTCCGTTCGCTGAAGTTGTGGTGGTGGGAAGGGCCACCCCATGAGAAGTTAAGCACGCGGTATACGCCTGTAGCGCCTTCTTCTGTGTCGGGGATAACGCAAAGTGTTTAGTGCCAGAACTACTTGCGCAAGCGGCATACGCTGCTCGTCTAACTGAAGCTGGAACCGTAGTTGGAGGTATTTTAGAGTTGGGATTGTACTTGGGGAAAATGTAGCCGTGCGCTGAAAGGCAGGATCTGAGCGAGGCTTGTGAGTTTCCTGGACTGCTGGTGCTGGTGCTGGTGCTGGTGGTCGTTTTGGCTGAAGCCAGCGATGACGATCCGCAGGATGCAATAGTGAGTGAAACAACGGCCAATGCAATTAACTTTGTTTTCGAGTGGTTTCCATGCGGCATAGTTTCTCGCTTTGTCGGCCTTTGAATGAAAAACATATTCATTTTTAGTAAATCCTTCTTCTTCTATTCGCTTCTTAAGGCATCGATTGGTGAGAGTCGAGC
>JAKBSX010000143.1 GCA_021844725.1 Actinomycetes bacterium
CGGCAGCAGATATCCAGCCTGTCGATGAAGCACAGCTTATTGCGGTGGTTGAGCAGGTGACTGTAGGAGCTGCCTGGTTGGCTGAAATATTGGTAACCAAAGTGGTCGTGGTGCTCGGTGTTGAAAGATTGCCAAATGTGCATTCTTGTCGTACCAGATTATATGTGGTAGTTGCTCCGGAGATCGGACTGACAATGTAGGAGACTACTGTTTGAGAGGAATTCCATTCGAGTCCCAAAATTTGATTGCCAGTGCCGCACTCTGGAGAACTGGTCGGCTGGGTAGTCAATTGTTCGGCACTTTGTACGTCTTTTATGTAGTAGGCAGACAGTATTTGCGAGTTGGCAGAATCTGTGATCCGATTTGAGGTGCTGGTATGGAGGGTGAATACCGAGAGTATTCCCATCGATATCGCACCTACCACCATTGGGAGGATGGCAACCACAATCAAAAGCTCTATCAGGGTAAAACCATGCTCGCTCCTGTTGGGGTCCGCAAATTCGCCAGGAAGTCTTTTAAAATGCCGGTGATTCGGCCGCGATTTTGCCGATCGAAAGGGTTTCATCCCACTTTGACCTGATTATAAATTCCATACATGGCTGAAATAAGCGCTACAGCCACAAAGCCGACTACCACCCCCATAATGATGATGATGGCGGGCTCAAAAAGCGAGGTTACCCGTTCCACTTTGGTGTCAAGTTCTTGGCTGTAGTACTCAGCTGCCACTTCGAGCTGCTGATCCAGAGTTCCAGTTTCTTCTCCCACTCTGAACATTTGTTTGGCCGCGCCCGGGAAAAGCCCGGTGCGCGCTATCGGAGCAGCAAGCCCTTGACCCTCCATCATTTCTTCCCTGATCAGTTCGAATGCATTTTTATACACTGCATTATTTGCGGACTCGGCTGTAACTGCCAAGGAACGGGGTAGATCCACACCAGCTTTGAGCAAAGAGGCCAGGATTCGACATGTTCGCTCGAGGATCGCCACCTGTGAAACATCTCCTACTACTGGAAGTTTCAGTAACCAGCTGTCAAGTTTGGCTCTGCCGCTGTCAGAGCGTCTCAGTGAAATAAATCCTCCTACTACGGTGATGAAAATAAACAATAGGACATACCACCAGTGGGATACCATCCCGGAAAAATCAAGCAGCATTCGGGTCGGAAGCGGTAGCTTGGCGTGCATTGACTTGAAAAAGACTACGAATCTCGGCAAAACGAATGCAGCCAGGATTATCACCGTTACCACTGACATGAATGCCACCACGCTGGGGTATATCAAGGCAGCAGTAATCTTTCCCTTAGCCTTCAGGTCCCTGTCCATGTACTCTGCCAGCTGGTTAAGCACGACATCGAGATTCCCTGTCAATTCTGCTGATTCTAGAATTCCCACGTAGTAATTTGGAAATGCCTCAGGATGATTGGATGCTGCCGCAGAAAAAGTATCGCCATCGTGAAGACTTTCTATAAGCCCCTGGATCACTGATTTCAACATCTTTCCAGAAGTTTCATCCTCGATCACCTCAAGTGCATCCATGATGGGGATACCAGCCCGAATAAAGACGCCCAGCTGACGAGAGAAGTTCATTACCTCTTTTCGAGGGACCTTTTTCTTTGTAATCTCTAGGGAGAGAATGCTCTTTTTTGGGTTGATCTCAAGTGGCTCAAGTCCCCGCTCAATGAGTGCGACATGAAGGGCACCGGCGGATGCAGCAGATTCACTACCGGTGACAACTTTTCCCAGTCCGTCAATAGCCCGATAGGCGAATTTGACCAGAGATTTTTGCCTATTTAGCGTCGGTACGCCTTTCATAGTGTGTACACGCTCCGAATTACTTCAGCCACTGAGGTAATGTCCACGGCAACCAAGTCAATCGCCTCTTGACGCAGCGTGCGCATCCCCTGCTTTACTGCCAGGTTGTGCAGTTCCTCCTGGGTGGCCCAACCTACAATCAGACGTTTGATCTCTGGAGTCATTATTAGTAACTCATATACCCCAATCCGATCTTTATATCCAGTGTGATTACAGAAGTTACATCCAGCACCATAGTAAAAGACCTCTTTTTCCGGCCCTCCGCCCTCTTTATAAAATAAAAGCTCCTCCTCGGTCGGCGTGTATTCCGTCTTGCATGACTGACAGATTCTTCTTAGAAGTCGCTGACCCACCACCGCTAGAACTGAGGAAGCCACCAGGAACGATTCAATACCCATGTCAAGCAGACGGTGTAGCGCCGAAACAGCATTAGTGGCGTGCATTGATGAAACCACAAAGTGCCCGGTCAATGCCGATTGCACTGCCACTCTGGTAGTTTCAACATCACGTATTTCCCCTACCAAAATCACATCTGGGTCCTGTCGAAGAATTGACTTAAGTCCGGTTGCAAAGGTGAGTCCAGCCTGTTCGTTGGTCTGTATCTGATTCAGAGTAGGAAATACGTATTCAACCGGATCTTCTATGGTCATGATGTTTAGTTCCGGATTACTGATTTCGCTAAGGGTGGCATATAAGGTAGTGGTCTTCCCACTTCCAGTGGGTCCTGCACAGAGAACCATCCCAAAAGGAGCTCTTACCAACTTTGAATAAGCTTCGTGAGTATCTGGTGGCATTCCCAGGTCGTCGAGTCGAAGTACCGAAAGGGTCTTGTTTAGTATTCTCATCACACATTTTTCGCCCATGATTGTTGCCACAGTTGCCACCCTGACGTCAACCGATTTGGAGTCGATATTGATTGTGAATTGTCCATCTTGCGGCCTTCGCCGTTCGACTATGTTCATGTCGGCCATGATTTTGATCCGGCTGACCAGCCCTGGTCCCAATGATGCAGGGAGTTGGATGACATCCTGAAGCGCTCCATCGATACGGAACCTGATCCGAACTGTCTCTTCAGAAGGCTCAATGTGCACATCAGAGGCCCGCATTCTCATAGCTTGGGTCATTATCCGGTCGACAAGCTGGACAATGGGTGCGTCATTGGGAATGACTTCAATGTTGGCTTGGTCGGTTTGGCGTCGCCTCGCACCCTCAGTACCTTCGAAGGCCTGGACCAGCTTATCCACCCCGCTAAGAGCCAGGTAGTTATTGTCCAATGCCCATTTAACATCTTTCTCAGGTGCTGCCAAAAGTTCAACTTTGCATCCGCACGCCTGCGACAGAATTGCCTGCAATTCTTCATTCGGGCTTGCAGCTGCTACCTTAAGCACGTCGTTATCGATCCGGTAGGGAATAGCAATATGTTCTCTGGCGAGTTCTTCTGGAATCATGCTGAGTGCAGCCGGGTCTATGTTTTCCCTGTGTAGGTTCAAGATGGTCATGCCATAGAAACCCGCGAGAGCATCATCCAGATCTTTCTCGCTTAGGGCCCCGATATTTATTAGCTCTGTGCCAAGAACTTTGCCGGATTCTTCTTGAACGGCTAGGGCGTCTTTGAGCTGCTTTTCAGTAATTTTGTCTTTAGCTAAAAGGTAATCACCAAACCTGCCTCCGTACTGTTTGGATACGCCGTTGATAGCGGGGTCTGTCAGTTCAGTCTTTGCAAGGCTGGATGTCTTAGTTTTAATATCTGATAGTGAAGACCTGGGGTCATGGCTAGCCGTCTTTTCACCCTGCTCCAACTCTGCATCCGAGCTGCTTACATTTTTCTTTTTAAATACCATGCCCACCTCGTGGTCTATAAAGTTGAGTTTGAGCTATTAGGTCAAAAGCAAGGCAATAAGGTTCATCTATTAGTTAAGCTTACATTTGCTTTTTTCTTTTAGCGTCCGGGCGACTACGGTCAGTGATATATGAGTTAATCTCCCTAGTCTTCAGCTACATAATACCAGGTTAAACTGTAAAAATACTAGGTGGTTATCTGACGGTATAACACCCACGGTCCTGGGCAATGAACAGGTCAACAAAAAGGTATCGCGATTATCAGGGGCGGTGAATGGCGTTTGCGGGCAAGGGATAGGCAAAGGGCTTTATTGCAATCTGAGTGGACCTACAAGCAATAACGCCGTAGTGAATTTTAGTTATTTGGAACCTATGGCTAGACCCGAAGAGATTAGTTCATAATTTTGGAGCTACTTCGGTATCTGTCTCTTTCTCTAGTGCATTTAGTTTGGCAATTGTTTTCCAGGCCGAGTGAAGGATTCTGTCTTTGACTCTTTCCTCTGTTTCACGACTCCATACCGTAACCCGTGCCGAATAACTGACTATTCCGACGTCTGTAAGTTCGAGCGTCGGTGGTCGATCCCATGTACCAAGGTCGTCTAAAAGTTCTTCGGAAAGCGTTTCTGGATCAATAGCGCTTGGAATGTCGAATCGAATCGAAACTTTTCTGGCACCCGATCTGCTTCGATTTATGATTGCCGCCTGGGCCAGAATTCCGTTGGGCAGTACCAATGGATCCCCCTCGTCAGTAAGGATCATGGTGTACATCAGATTTATGTCGGTGACTCTACCCGAATAAGTGGGCTTGATTGCCTCATGTGGATAAGAGGGCATCAATATTGGGAATTGCCAGGTGACGAAACTAATGTTGTCGCTAACTTGAAAAGGTTGGAACAGTACTAACCATATCCCGCCAAGCAGATTGGCCAGGATGCTTTG
Source organism: Actinomycetes bacterium (assembly GCA_021844725.1). The sequence goes on from JAKBSX010000143.1 coordinate 4,585, forward strand.
TCCTGCCAAACCTAGGATTACGGTAATGAACGCACCGCCAAAGACGAAGCTCGAAAGTCCGATTCCGAGCCCGGCGAATACTGCCAGAAGTATGCCCAGATAAAGAACAAGTCTGATTACAAAGGCTGCTAGAGTTTTTTGCCGTGGCTTTAGCGAGGTCAGTGTCTTGGTGAGAACCTTTGATTCAATAATTTTGGCAATTACCGAACCTACAACCAGGATAATTATTGCCCGCACTGGTCCAGCGATCTCATTTTTTATAGATGTCGACTTGACGTTAGCATTGAGAAAAACTAAGAGTATTGCACCGAATAAAAACAGTATCAATACAATTAGCCAGGGTCCTAGCAGTTTTTTAGGCGAACTTTGGCGATCAGCCATGCCACGTCCTTTCATCATTAGTGGACTTCGCAGGATCTTGCAAATTGCTCCAGATAGTTTAATCTAGAACTACCTAAAATCAAACGTAAATCGGGTTTGCTTTCAAAGAGATAATGCCCTGTGAACTGGTATAATAGCCGTTTAAGAACTGTCTAAGATTGTTGGAAACAGGAACCCAGGGTGATTGTAACAGCTCCCAGTCTCAAAAGCATTTAGTCTCAAAAGTATTAACTCAGACATCGACGACGATGGTTTTTGCTGCAGGTGCAGATCTGATTCCTCGTTCTGCTATTTCTGAACGACTTGGTCTTGGAAAGGCAAGTAAAGAGGATGTATTACTATTTGGTCAGGTGGTGAGGAAATTCCAGAGGATAACATTTGATCCAAACTCCAGCCAGTCATATCTATCGTCTATAGATCATTAAGCATGCTGAGGCCCGGGTCAACCGTAAACTGCGCTTTTCCGGTAACTCTAGATTCTGATACATTCGTTCGTCTCTTTACGTTGGCCTTTGGACTCGGATACCGCTACCGTGCTTAGCTATTGCCTGTGCAATTGAGCAGAACCTGGTCAGGGTCAAGTGGCCACAAATATTTACATATCCGACAGTATTTGACGTTCGAAGTACAAAGTAGTCAGTTATTGTAGATCATTTTGCAAATTAGCTAAACACTTAGAACCAGAGAATCAAATTGCCTCGGAAAATCCGGCATCCCCGAGTTGGCGTAGTTCTTCGCACCCTCGAACTGCATTGACAATGATGTCGACGCATGTTGCAAGGGGAACTGTGGTGGCATCTATCACCAAATGATATAGCTGATCATTTTCCACATCGCAGTGAAACATCCTGCGGACATACCTAGATTGAGCAGAGTCGATCTCGCGCTGGGCACGATACGCTGTCGATTCGTCTAGCCCTCCTACATCTATCGCCTGGGCAATGCGACGTTGTACCGGACCATTAAGCCGAACATGAATAGTTTCCGGAAAATCTTGCAATATTACAGCTGCGCCTCTCCCAAAAATCACCGCACCGTGTCGTGCCTCACGTTTAACTATCGTCTCTAGGCTTTGCTTGTAGTTCAGCCTGTACTCCCTGGACTCAGCACCAACGGGTCCAACCCAGAGAGCTGCTAAGGGAGCAAACAGAGAAATCCAATGGTGCAGACCACTAGTCAAATCATTCTCAAGTGCGATTACGGCTTCTATTTGTTCTGCCAGTTCTTCCGCAACTAGTTTGGGTATAGATTGATCTAGAAATCTAACCCCGAGAATTTCAGCCACCCTTTGCCCCACCAGGCGGCCTCCGGTGCCGTACGCCCCCGATATTGTAACGACTGGTTGAGTTGCCCTCATAGCGCACCTGCCGCACAAATTATCAAATTACATAAATAATACTATTACTATTTTTGGGACATCAATTCGCTGTTTTGTGCCCAGCAACAATAGTTTGGCAGCTTTCAGTAAGGCGTTGATAGGGTTAATGCCTGGCAGAAGGATTGAGTCACTCATGTGGCACACGGTGCTAGGTTTCAATCTATGGGTGCCCGGCCAATGCCAGAACGAAATGTAGCTCAGTGCAACTTGACGCGCCAATTTCCTCTGCGAAATCTTGACGAAGTAGTTACGCAATATATATTATATGCAACGTACACTTTGTACATCATACAGGTTGCTTGTACCGGTTTTTTGGGTGAAGAGGGGGCACCTTATGGCCAAGGGAGGACAGCAGATCCAGACTTCCGAGGCTTCCCCGCAAGTGAGAGATCACATTGAGCCGGGGATTGTAGCTGGTCGTCTGCGAGTCGTAATGGTGCGGTTAGGTCGCCAGTTGCGTCGGTATGATAGCCCAGGACTTGGGATTTCCCTATACTCCGCGCTTGCAACGATTGCCAGGCAGAAAGAGATATCCATCGGAGAATTGGCCGACTGTGAGCAGCTACCGTCGTCTGGCGCCACTCGTTTGGCGGACCACCTCGAAAAGGCTGGACTAATCGAGCGAAAACGCAATCCTAACGATAGACGAGGGGTGAACCTTGTCGCTACTGCCGCGGGACTGAGTGTGCTGAAACATCATAGAGAACGAGGGAATAGTGAACTTGCTCAGCATTTGCAGTCTCTAAGTAGAGCTGAATTAGCAACATTGTTAGAGGCGATTCAAATACTCGAGACGCTTTTAGCTGATGACCAAGTG
>JAKBSX010000144.1 GCA_021844725.1 Actinomycetes bacterium
TCCGATCAATGCCAGAATCCCGTCCAGACCCAGCTCTATAAGCTCCCGCCGAAACAGAGAATGGGTGATATGGGAGGTAGATAGTTGCGCTCCCAACACAAGGATCCGTCTTACAGAAGAAATAATTCCAATAATTAGGAATGGCTTTAGCTGAAACCCGCCAACCGACAAGTGCGTAACAACTGTCGAAAGTAACTCCAGCAAAATAATTGCAAACAGGATATCGTTTAGGACCGTCGCAACCTGGAGCGTAATCGAAGTCGATGAAGTCATATTGATCAGATCTTTAGCACTCTGGAACAGAACCAGAGCTGCCATGACTACCAATCCGATTCCAACTAAAGCGTAAAGCAGCTTTTCAGCGTGCCCAAGCAACTTCGAAGCCATTTCGCCATCTGATTTGGTCATGCACCAAACATAGTCATAATTGCAAGATCAAAACGCGAAATAATTTTTTCATTACCAAATACTTCTAAAATAATATTTCTATCGTTAGTGCCCTTTTTTCGATAATCCCGGCGGTCCGGGTCGCGCTGAAGTAACCGGAGGAACAGTTGTGGGCACAATGGTTGTCGGAACAACAGTGGTGGAGGTAGTTGTAGTACTAGTTGACGTCGTTGTGGTAACAATTGAAGTCGTTGGCGTCGTTGCGCGACCGCCGGAACTTCCATGTCCAAAGAACAGTATGCTGGCAACGATGAAACCTGCTATAGCTAACGCGGCAAGCCCCAGGACCGCTCTGGTTTTTGGAGAAACTTCATCACGAAAATATGAATTAAGTTTGCCAATCAATCCTAAACTGCGATTTTTGACTAACAGCAATAAACCTATAATCCCAGCCCCTGCCAAGCCATCGCGAGCTAGACGCCCTGCGCCCAGACCAGCCGAACCAGAATCCACAATTGTTGGATCTGATCCCGTCGGGCCGCCGACTTCTGCTGCCACCCATACCTGAGTCCTTTCGTCGGAAAGACCGGAATCGAACTGAGACAACGGCATTTCAAAACCGGTAAATCCTACAGTAGACTCCATTACATAGTTGGGATCAAGTGCAGCGGCCATTTGTGACGCACTCAAGTAACGTTCTTGAGGAGCAGGGGAGAGCGACCGTTTAATAACCTGACTAACATAAGGGGGTATCTCAGGATTAAGTTGCTCGGGGGCCTGAAACTTCCCTGATTTTGCAGCCAGCAGTACCGCCAGTGGGCTATCGCCGGAAAATGGTTTTTGACCAGTCAGTATTTCGTACAAAATTACCCCAACCGAAAAAAGATCTGAAGCTGGAGTAATCTCCTTACTGCCTTCGGCACGTTCCGGCGACAGGTACGCCGGAGTTCCGATAACTCCGCTTGTCATCGTCAAATCACGTTCACTGGCACTGTCTAAAATGGTGGCGATACCAAAATCACTGACCTTAGCCTGACCATTATGACCCATCAAAATATTGCTGGGTTTTATATCGCGGTGCAAAATTCCACTCTCATGAGCGAACGCTAATGCACTTAAGACCTGCCTTACTATTTCCACAGCTCTGTCTACTGACAATTTTTGCGAGCGCATCAAGGAGGCCAGGGTACCGCCTTCTACAAGCTCCATCACGATGAATGGCCTGCCGTTAGTTTCACTAACATCAAACACAGTAACCACATGAGGATGATGAGAGAGACGCCCTGCCGCTCTGGCTTCTCTCTCAAACCTTGCTCTAATCGATTGGTCATCAGTAAAAGTGCGCTTTAGAATCTTGATAGCAATGTACCTGTCCAACCTAAGGTCATTGGATTTAAAAACATCCCCCATGGCACCATTGCCAATTTCACTAATCAGCTGATAACGGTCATTTAAGATATTGGAAATATGTTCAGAGGAATGACCCCCCAGACCTTGGTCGTTCATAAAACTTGAGTCTAACCTTTGGAATTGAAACATTATCTGCAATAATCCAACTCCATCTTTTGGCAATCGGTCCAAGATATTGAACACGACCCCCGGATGCAACCTCGGTCAAGAATAAACGGGCATTGCTGAAACAATATGGTAAGTTTGCAATCAGAAAAAGCAGATAGCTTGGCATCTTTGTTCCTGCTACTGAATGTCCGATAGATTCGTGGTCGATGAGGGAGACGAAATGGATCGAAAATACCACCAAATTGCAGATGACTTGAGAACGCCAGCCCGGGAACTAAGAGATCAGATCCCAGAGGTGTTCAAAAGTTATGCTCAGCTGCACGCTGCCGCGACTAAAGATGGTGCAATTTCTCAAAAAACCAAAGAGTTGATTGCAATAGCAATCTCGGTAGTTACAAAGTGCGATGGGTGCATAACCGCACATGCCAGGGCTGCAGCCCTACAGGGTGCCACCAAGCAAGAGGTTGCTGAGGCAATTGGAGTCGCCATTATGCTAAGTGGGGGACCGGGAACTGTATATGGACCGCGGGCCTATGAAGCATTTTTGGAATATTCAGGACAAGCCTAAATTACAGACACCAACCGCAATATTTTGATTCACTGCCGTGATAATCCATAAGATCGTCGACTGAAAAAATGACAATTATGAGTCCAGATGAACCCACACGCGGAACTTCTAGTTCAGGGTATCAGACAGGCCGCAAATATTCTGAGGAACCCAACCAGGTAGCATCGCCAAATTATTCAATTGTAAAGAGGCTCAACTTCACGTTGAGGCTTGTATTGCTGTCCCTATTGATAACTGGAATCCTAAGCACAGCCGCACTTATTTATATCAACTCAATTGAGTCGAATCTTACAACCAGGGTGGAACCCCTTATAGGTCTCAACGATCAAATCAATACTGAGGTTCTTAGTGCAATTCTAGATGCACGAAACTACATTATTACCCAGAATAAGATTTTTCTAAATCAATTCAATCAATCTTTAGGGGACTACAAAAGCACCTATAAAAAGGCTCTGAAATTACAAAACTCTACTGATAAACAACATAAATACCTTCAAAACGAAAATGTCGCAGCACAACAGTCCTTCTCCACTCTAAATCAACTTATTCGAAACACAGCCGCCAGTCATGCTGGCACAGCAGCTCTCGCAACTATCATCGAGCAAACAAACGGCCCTGAGCATACCTTTGAAAATCGCTACGCCACGGCAAATATCGCTTACCATTCTCAGCAAAGTTCCTATATATCTCAGATAAGGCTAATTTCGATATCCGGGATCGGATTATTAATATTTTTATTCCTGATCTCGCTCATCTTGGGACTTAGGCAATCGTACTTTATCAGCGCTGCCATAAGTGGAATGCTGGACCGCCTTATAGCGACGCTAAAAGGCGGGCAAAATGGAGATTCTTCATTATCTGCAAATTCTGTGGAGTCTAACGAGGAATATGAGCTCGCCAGTGCAATAAATGACATGATTGTAAAGCGAAATTCGCTGCAAACGATTCTAGAGCAGCAGTACGAAAAAGAAAAGACATCCCGGCAACGCTTGGAAGAGGAGCGTACCCTAAGAGAAGCTCTGGCAACGACACTATATGAAGATCTGGATGCCACCTCAGCTTTTCAAAAAGCAATCGAAGGATTCGGCAAGGCGCTTCGAGCCGACCAGGCCCTGGTAAGAATTATGGAGAACGGCAAACCAGGTCCACCAATATTTCAATGGAATTCAGAATCGAAACCCCGTAGTCAATCTGATGACTATTCGCTTGACAACCAAGACCAATTGCGGCAACTCCTTTATAGCGAATCAGACCACCTCTCAAATGCATTGACCAGAGGATCGTATGTGTGTGTAGACGACCTGGCAAACGATGAGCGATTGTCCCAGTACAGTCGCTTGTTAGCACTGCAAACCGGTCTTCAAGCATTCTTGTCTGTGCCTGTTGTGGGCGAAAGTGGTCCGGAAGCAATCCTGGTGGCATTGATGGAGGGCAAAACCCGAGTCTGGAATGACAGGGATATTGAAATTGCAACTACTCTGGCCACTGGACTGGGAGCAACCCTTGCTGCGATACGTCTGTACGACGTCGAGAGACGGAACTTAGACCTAATGAGGCAATTGGATAGAGCCAAAGACGAATTCTTAGCATCGGTCTCGCATGAATTGAGAACCCCATTGACCAGTATCATCGGATATCTCGAATTGCTTAAAGATGAAGTAGCCGACGGAAATATATCAGAACAGTACGGCGGAATGCTGGACGCGATCGACCGGAATTCAGTTCGTTTGTTAGGTCTTATTGAAAACGTCCTAACCGCCTCAAGAATTGAATCTGGAAAACTAGATTTATCAACTTCCAGCTTCGCTGTTTCCCAGCTTATTTCCACTTCAGTCGAGGCTGTTAGGCCGCAAGCAAATTCCAAACAAATCAATATTGACATCCAAATCCCACCGGAGATCGAGGTTATAACCGGAGACATCAATCTTTTAGACAGGGCACTTCTCAACTTGCTATCAAACGCTATAAAATTCACACCGCCGGCCGGAACCATAACCATTGAAGCCAAGCAGGAGTCGCGAAATATTGAAATCTCGGTGGCAGACACCGGAATGGGAATCTCCCAAGAAGAAATCGGACACATGTTTACCAAGTTCTATAGAACCACCGAGGCTAAACAACTAGTCATCCAGGGAACCGGATTAGGCTTGTCAATCACCAAAGCAATAATCGAAGCACATTCTGGGACTATAACGGTCGAATCCACGCTTGGTCAAGGAACGAAATTCACCTTCACAGTCCCTATTGGCAGCCGTGAAACATGACCTAAAGACAAGGTTGAGCTTAGTTATTTACCTTTTAGAAGAATAAAATTCCCAAAAAAGTTGTTGTAATAGTTAAGAGATTGTTGAAACACGCCGATTAAAGACTAGAGATAGCTATCAAGGGGATGGACTGGTGACAAAAATTCTAATTGCTGATGACGATCCAGACATACTGGAGCTCGTAAATTACAAGCTGGTGCAGACAGGATACGACATCACCGCGGTAACAAATGGCGCAGATGCAATCTCAAGAGCAAAGGAAACTTTGCCTGACCTTATAATTCTTGATGTTATGATGCCTTTCTACTCAGGTATTGAAGTGACGCTAGAATTGCGGAAAATTCCGGAATTTGTTTCAATTCCGATTATTCTTCTCACGGCCAAGTCGATGGAGCTCGATACCGAAAAAGGATTTGCCGCAGGAGCTAGCGATTACATGACAAAACCTTTTAGCCCCAGAGAATTGGCAACCAGGGTACAAGCCGCATTATCCAGAAACTGATCTCAGATGAAAGTCGCCCTGATTCTAAGTGTCACCTTGCTTAGCCTGGCGATTATCATTTTCACCTTTTTGACAATAATACTTAGGTTTTGGCGACTCAACAGGAGTAAACGTTACGCCTTGTATCGGGCCAAAGTACGTAAATTGATTGTAGAACTAACAGTCGACGAACAGGAACCAAGTGACAAAAATTTTACCAGGAAGCTAAAACTTGGGCAACTAGAAGAACTTTCTGAAAGCATTGCAACCAAGGTCAAGGGGGAGTCAAAAGATCGGTTGGTAAGTTTCCTGGAATCAAAAGGCTCGGTTACAAAAGCTATTCGACGGACGCGCCGAATTGGTTCGATAGGGAAGTGCAATGCTGCGTCATTCCTGGGAAACCTATCTATCGCGCGCGCCAGGCCGGCCCTTGAAGCATTGCTTGGCAGTCGAAATAGGGAAGTGAGAATTTCAGCTGCCAGAGCCTTAGGTCAGCTCGGCCAGCCAGGATCAATACCTGCTCTACTCGACTCACTCGACAAGACCGGAAAACAGCTGCCATTTGGTGCCTGCATCGTCGCCTTACTTGATATTGGGCCAAAGGGAGAGGAATACATTCTGGCGGGTCTTGAAGGTGCAGGTGAAAGGCAAAGAGCAGCCTGTGCGGAAATATTAGGAATTATCAATTCAATCAGGAGCACCCAGGCACTTATCGATCATTTTCAAAATGATCTCTCTATAGATGTAAGAATAAGATGCGCCAGAGCACTGGGAAGAATTGGGTCTCCCAGGGCAGTTTCACAGCTCATTAGAGGCCTCGAAGACGACAATCCTCTACCTCTGCGTCTGGTAAGTTGCAGAAGTCTTGGTCAACTAGGTGACCCAGAGGCAGTGCCAGCAATAGCCAATTTGCTGATCTCAGATAACCACCAGCTATTGAACACCGCAGCCCAAACCCTCTCCCAACTTAGTTCAGAAGGATTCAAATCGTTGACTAGTCTAGCTGCCAGCCATTCTCCTAATCGTGAATACGCCCTGGAAGCATTGGCAAGAAAAAGTGTCAAATCCGCGGTAATCGAACCCCAACTTGAGCCTTTAGAGGTATTGTTTGATTATCAATGGGACAAATTCTGGCAAACATATTTCGAGTTCTAAATTGGTTAGGGTTGACTTATTTCCTAGCCCTCAATACCATTTATCTGATTCTTATAATTGCCGCTAGTTTAAACATTGGGCAGTATTTCAGAAAGAGGCCGTATCTGGGTCTCGAAGAAGCTCTAAAAAGCCCAGTGACAATGCCAGTTTCAATCCTCGTCCCAGCTCACAATGAAGAAGCTGTGATCGTAGAAAGCGCAAGAGCAATATTGGCGCTGAGATATCCTCAGTTTGAACTGATAATAGTGGATGACGGATCCTCCGATAATACATTTTCGCTCCTCCAGGAAGAATTCCAGCTTGTGGAAATACCGTTCCACATCGAACAACTAGTTCCAACCCGTGGGCTGACAAAGTCGGTATATATTGCGCCAGGGCTCATCGACCTGACGGTTATGCGCAAAGAGTCGGTAGGGCAGAAGACTGACGCCCTAAATGCAGCTATCAATATAGCAAAATATCCACTTCTAGCTATGGTAGACGCTGATGCTGTTCTGGACCAAGATGCTTTATTGATGGTCACTTTACCGTTCATTGACGACCCGATTTCAGTAATGGCAACTGGGGGAGCAATTCGGCCTTCGAACGGATGCAACGTTGTCCGAGGCAGAATGACAGAAGTTGGAATGCCTAAAAGCTGGCTTGCAAAGATACAAATTGTTGAATATCTTCGAGCATTTCTGCTCGGTAGAACCGGCTGGTCACGTCTACACGGTTTACTGATTATTTCCGGTGCGTTTGGTGTATTCAAGAAAGAGGGGG
>JAKBSX010000145.1 GCA_021844725.1 Actinomycetes bacterium
CCGAATTCCTCCATGGAGGCACTCTCTTATTACAGAGAAGCGTCACGGCTTCGTCCTGATCTGCCTGCGGAAGAGGGGATTACCAGATTGAGTCACGTCGACGAAATAGTTGCGAGTCGATGAACTTGCTTCCGTTTCTGTAATCACTTTAAAGAAGCCCGAGTTAGATCTTGTGTCTGATATATCTGATGGGTATGAATGCCGAGGATATTCTTCTATCCGCTCGTGTCTCCGTCCTCGCGATCCGGCGGCGATGTCTACCCACTCGATGCTAAGACAGCCGGGTCCCTCCATCGAAGTGTCACAGTCTGCTGCGTCATCAAATTCAACGCGTTGCTTTCGTGTCGTTAGAATCATTAGTGCCGATCAGCATACCGTTGTTGAGTAGTGATCTGCTTCCGCGGCAGTGACTAGTGCCGGAGATTGCCGTTGCGGGTAACTCGCGTTAGGATGCCCGTGATAGTCACGGTGCCTATCTGGCAGGGATGCAATCGCCGGGCTGCAGCGAGTTAGAATTTTACCAGCCGGTAGGTTGCATTGAATCTAACAAGTCATTATTTTCCTGCGTCAGTGGGAAGAAGTCTCTGAGCCATATCCTGTCTACTCTCTCTTGAGGCGTATTGCAGGGACGCACGTCGTTTTGCGAAAGACAAGGAGGCGAAGCTTGAAAAAGGCCCTAATTTCGATCGCAGTGGCGGTTTTTGTCCCTATTTGTGCCAGGGGAGATGCCGCATCCGAAGATGCCAAGACATCAAAACCAAAAAATGATTCCATGAATGTCTGGATCCCGACCATGGTTACTGCTTTGAATGTGAGCCAAATTGCGTTCAGCAATTGGACCCAAGGCGGGTCGAATGCTCTCGCTTGGACTGCGACGGCCAATATCGGGTACAACTACAGGAGCTTAACGTGGGGCTTACAGAATCATCTTCGTGCCTCATACGGAAGAAACAAAATCGGAAGTCAGAGTTCCATTGTCACCGACAATAGTTTTCTCCTCGACAACGTCCTGACTTATGGTCTTGGCTGGGCGACTAATCCGTTCTTTAGCAATACTATTATCACAACCATAGCCGAAGGCTATTCTTACGCTTCCAGCGTACCAATTCCTATCGCGAACTTTTTCGACCCCGGCTACGTGACTCAAAGCCTGGGTTTCGGTTATTCGAAGACTGATAATTTCTCCACACGGCTTGGGTTGGCTGTACAGGAAGTGTTCACGAACAGGTACCGCCAGTATACTGACAATCCAGGCACGACAAACAAGGTGGAGGCTTTCAAATTCGAAACCGGGCTCGAATCTGTCACGCGCGGTCAACTCCAGATTGCGGACAACTTACTTCTGACAACGGGCCTCCGACTGTTCACCAGATTCAAAGATCTCAGTGTATGGGACGTAAGGTGGGAAAACCTTGTAGTGGCCAAAGTGAATTCCTTCATTAATGTAAATCTTGTTTATGACGTCGTGTATCAGAAGGATCAATCGCTTACAACGCAAATGAAAGAGGGTCTGCAGGTCGGCGTGACATACACGCTATTCTAGCCTGTACTCTTCTTGATTAATGTAATTGTATGAAGCTAAGAGGGGCACGTATGAAAATTGTAGATGAATTCAAAGAATTTGCGATGAGAGGGAGTCTCGTAGACATGGCTGTGGGCATAGTTATCGGTGCCGCGTTTGGATCGCTAGTCAGATCGCTGGTTGACAATGTTATTATGCCGCCATTTGGAAGAATACTCGGTGGAATGGATTTCAGTGAACTGATTATCAATCTCTCGCCCGGCTCTTATGGCTCGTTGGCGGCCGCGAAAGCTGCTGGAGCAGCGACAATCAACTACGGTCTTTTTCTCAATAGCGTCATTTCTTTTCTTATCATTTCATGGGCGCTTTTTATTGTTGTGAAATTCATGAACAAGTTCAAGCGTGAAAAGCCTGCGCCAGAACCAGATACAAAAATATGCCCGCAATGTCAGTCCTCTATCAAGTTGAAAGCGGTTCGTTGTCCCTATTGCACATCTGCCCTGTAACAGTATTGGAATAAGGGCGAAGAGTAGACCGATTCGCATGCTTGTTAGACCGAGCCTGAACCTTCGGCGTTGACTCTAGAATTACCTTCCTTGGAACGCCGTTCAGTTTAGCTACATCATTGTCGCACGAAATGCTTTGAATTCTCGATTTAGAGGTGCCTTGAGTGTCAAGTTGAGACCCTCACAGCGAGCAACGCGCGTTGTGCCGGAATTCATTCAGAATGAATCTGGCACCCCGTGATGTTTACAGCTTGTAGCAAACGTTGCTATGGCGCCGTGTGAAAGTGTAGGTTATCTTTTTTCAATTCGCCCCAAGATATTTGAATTGGATGTGAACAAGCTACACCGACAGATGTCAGGAGTTTTGTGTGCGCAACTGCTCTATAGAATAAGAACTTTCCCTCCGACGCGTGAACGCGCGCCGAGATTAATATGCTTGAAGTCCTACCATCCACTTGCGCTTGTATGTTCGTTCGTATTCGTTGTGAAAGACTTTTGGAAAACTGATAGCAAGGCACCGAAGGAGGATTTGGCAATGGCGAAAGTGATTATTGTGAATGCGTTTCCGGTCCTGCGTAAGGGCGTAAAAGATATCCTGTCAGAGAATGAGAATGTGTCTGTTGTCCTTGAATCTGTCGAGGAATCTGAGGTCAGACGCACCATCTTGAAAGAGAAGGTCGATCTTGTGGTGATGGACCTTGAAATACCGGGGAACGACGGGCTGGGAATGTTGAGAATGATCAAGACTACTGATCCGGCAGTTCCAGTCCTTGTGTTGACAGCGCTCCCTGAGGAACTTTATGGGGTGGCTGCATTCAAGCACGGCGCAGACGCTTATCTCTCGAATGAATCTGGTACAGAGGAACTCATCCTTGCTGTCCAAAAGCTGATGGGTGGCAGGAGATACATCACTCCACATTTGGCGGAGCGGCTCGCTGAATTTGTCGAGAACGGAGGACAAAACTTGCCGCATGAACGACTCACGAAAAGAGAGTTCCAAGTAATGCTAATGCTCGGAAGGGGAATGAGCATCAACGACATATCTGAGGAATTGTGTCTGAGCTATTGGACCGTAGCAACCTACAAGCGGCGGACACTTACCAAGATGGGCCTTGATTCAGTTGCTCAACTGATGAGGTATGTCTTAACGGAAGGAATGATGAAGTAACAACAGTTACTACAAACTAATCCCACCTAATAGCCTCACAAGAATCACAGCCGCAGTTATTGTGGTAGCTAACAGCAGCGATTAGATTAGCCAGCGTAGTTGACGGGCGTGCGTTGGCGTTAGGGAGCTTGAAGCCTAAGTTGGTCCTCGAAGTCTTGAGGGACCGGAAATCACACGTCGGAAGATACTGCCGCCGTTGAATTTCCGAACCTGATACCAATCCACTGCACTAAGGTCATTGTGGAGACGCTGTAACTGCGTTGCGTCAGGTAATAATTATTGCTTCATCCAGGGAGGTTGTATGGTATCGAATGACCATACTTGGAACAGTAGCGGAACGAGCGACAAAAGTGTGAGTCGCCGCAGGGTCGTCTCTCGCCAGGAGAACTTTGAAGATTGGTCCTTCCAGAATATTCTTCGCAAACTTTACGCTCATAAACTGGCTGCGTCGCTCGCATTCTCCATCGTTGTCCTAGCATCTGCCGCGTATACTCTGAACCAGGAACCGATGTATGAAGCATCAGTAGAGATTTTGATTACGAAGAGCAGATCGGGATCGCAAGGGGGGATGGATGGGCTGAACGATTACATGCAGCCGAGTGGTTCAGATGAACGGAGAATTTCTGACGAATTGGCGATCATGCGGACTGACAATTTGAGGAACCGTATGGTCCAGTTTCTTTTCGACAATCCTATTTTGAAATCAGAGACAGGAAGTGACACGCTGAATATACTTCTCCCCTCCAAGGCGGACAGAGCGGAAGGCATCGGACCATTCGCGACAAAAGGCGAGGTGGCGGGGCGATTATCCAGTGCCGTCAAATTTACCAACCAGCCGAATTCAGATATTATCGACATCTCTGTGCGGAGCCGATCTTCAGAAGAGGCGGCTCTGATAGCAAACGCTTACGCGCGAGAGTATTACAATCTGAATGTCAGTTCCAGCCGAGCTATTGCGAGGAACGTTGGGAGCTTTCTTAGGAACCAGCTATATGGTGCTCAGACAGCATTAACAGCGGCTGAGGATAGCCTTCGAGCCTATATGCAGTCTCAGCGAATCGTTTCGCTCGATCAGGAGTCGAACGTGCTTATCAGCGCTATGAGCACGATGGAAGCTCAGAGGGACGACGTTCTCGTGGAAGTGAAGACGCACGAGAACCTTCTAGAAGTGTATCGTAGTCAGCTGAAGAACGTCGAACGCTCCTTTTCGTCGCACGTTTCCGACGCACTCGATCCCTACATCGCTCTACTTCAGCAGCAGATCGCGCAACTACAAGTGAATAGAGATGTGGCCATCGCCCAAAATCCCGCGGCAGCAAATCGCAGCATTTACGATCAGGCTGTGGCGCAGGCCGATTCTCAGATAGCAAGTCTGCAAAGGAAGCTGAAAGAAAAGACGACCGAATTTATAAACTCGAGGGTCATAGCGACCACTCCCTCTCAACAGGGGCAGAATGGCCGCAGCGCTGGCAGCTCCGACCCGACGGGATACTACACGGATCTTAGGTTGAAAGTGCTACAGACGGAGATAGATCTGAGTTCTGAGCGGGCCCAGCAGGAAGCCCTAGACAGAATACTTGCCCAATATGACAGAAAATTTTCGAGAATTCCAAACCAGTACATAAGACTTGCTCAGCTCGAGCGGACGCAACAAAGCCGTTCGAAATTATTTCTGATGATTCAGGATAATTTTCAGCAGGCACAGATTGCCGAACAGTCGCAGTTCGGTAACGTACAGATCATCGATCCCGCGTCGCCTCCCGGTTGGCCGGTGAGCCCACGAGTTCAAGTTAATATTACTGTTGCGGTCCTGCTGGGTCTCGGACTTGCCATAGTTGTAGCGTTCGTTTTGGATCGCCTCGATGGTTCCGTCAAAGCGCCGGAAGACCTGGAGAAGAAGGGGTTCAAGATCCTCTCTGTGATTCCGATGATCCCGCACGCGAATGTGACCAGCGGCAAATCGGAAATCGAAAGGTCAGTGCTCGTTACCGGTCGGAAGGTACCCCTCAGGCTTGTGACTATCCATTCTCCGCTCGATTCCACTTCTGAGATTTATCGCTCTTTACGGACAGTGATTCAGTATTCCAGGAGCGTCGGGAAGGTACGATCGCTGCTTGTGGTCAGTGCGCTCCCACAAGAGGGAAAATCTACCACTGTCGTGAATCTGTCCGTCGCTTTTGCTCACGCGGGAATGAAAACGTTGATGCTGGACGCCGACCTGCGGGGCCCTATACTCCATAAGTTGTGGAACGTTCAAGAGAGGCCGGGGCTGATCGATTTCCTGAGAGATAAGGCGCCACTTGATGCGGTAATCAAAGGAACGAGCGTTGAAAATCTCTTTGTCCTTCCCGCAGGCTCGATCTCCTCGAACCCGTCTGAAATTCTCGGGTCCGACGCAATGAAGTCTTCGATGGAGATACTAAAGCAGAATTTTGACATGGTGATGATTGATTCGCCTCCCGTTCTTGCCGTAACGGACGCTGCGGTACTGTCCCAGCTCGCTGATGCGGTACTGTTCGTAACCTCGGCGAAGAGTACGAAGCTCGATTTGGTCGATAAAGGTTCTGAAGCCCTCAGGCAGGTCGACGCAAACGTGATTGGCTACGTGCTCAACGAGTTCGACTACAGGAAGGCTTACGGCACATACTACAACCATCGATACTACTCTCAATATCACAAAAGAAAAGAGCCAGGTAGGGGGAATGTATGATTGTCCTTGAAGTACCGGCGTGTCTCGCTCGCTTTAGCGCTGAAGGATTCTTTGGCGTTGGTTAGCTATAAAAGATTTCCGTAAGAGCTTAACACCAAAATCGAATTCAGAAGTGAGAAGTCTCAACACTTGTGATTACTCCATAACAGATGCCCCATTGAGGGGATCTTCGTACAAAGCTGCAAGGTAACAAGCCTCCTGCGGCGGCCGCGGCAGTGAGTTGAGCATCGGCAGGGAGGATAGACAAAATGGCTGACCCATTCATGCTCGAATGGGACTGAGATGGCGAAGCCGTGAAAAACCACTTGAGGGCGGAAGTAGCCGATAAATATCAAACGTGAGAAGTGGCTTGGGGAGCGACGAAATATGAAGATAGAAGGTGTTAAACATATGGCGGTGTGGAAAGTTGAGAGGAGTTGGAGCAATCGTGCGGACTCGGCAAAAGAACAATTAAAACCACCAGAGATACGTCTGATGCGCAATCACCAACGGGAGCGCATTTGTTGCTGCGTGTGTTTCATCCGCCTTCGGTTAGCGGTCAATGCTGACGTCCCTGGTCTAAATTGATTTGCTGCATGCTATGCATTCATTACAGAACAACCAAGAGAATGTCCATGGAACTAATAGACAAAATCGAGAATAAGAAAGCTAAGATAAGCATCATCGGCTTAGGGTATATCGGTTTGCCTACAGCAGCCCTTTTTGCCGGGAACGGGCTCAGAGTTGTTGGCGTCGATGTTAACCGCAACATTGTCAACAAGGTTAATAAAGGCGAAATCCACATAATCGAGCCAGATCTAGAGGAGAGAGTTGCAGACTCTGTCGGTCGGGGCGTTTTGAAAGCAACAACCGAAGTTCAGGAAAGCGATGTGTTTATTATCGCGGTACCGACGCCCTTCAGAGACGGGCACAAGCCGGACATCTCATATGTTGAAGCGGCAGCCAAGAGCATTGCTCCTGTGCTTGAACGTGGAGACCTTGTGATTCTTGAGTCTACATCTCCCGTGGGGACCACTGAGCATATTTCCGAACTAATGAGCACGATTCGGACGGACCTGAAGTTTCCGCATAGTGGTAATGGCGGTGCCGACGTGCACGTCGCGTACTGTCCTGAGAGGGTACTGCCAGGCAAGACCATGCACGAGCTTGTCAACAATAGCCGCGTGATTGGAGGGATTCAAATCTGTTGTGCGGACTCGGCAAAAGA
>JAKBSX010000146.1 GCA_021844725.1 Actinomycetes bacterium
CCTTCAGTCCCTATTTGTACTCCTAACTTTGTAGCAGCTTCTTTTACTTCTGCGATACTTTTTTGCTTGTTGGTATCACGCTGTTGACGGTCAAGAAGCCAGCGGGGCGTCTCAGGAACTCCTCTACGAAGTATAAGAAGGATTATCGCTGGAACTATTCCAGAAAGCAGCATCCATCTCCATGCGGAGGCTCCGCCAAAATTAAGCAGCAACAGGCCGACAATCCCAGCACAAACTCCACCGGTGAACCAGAACACGATCATATTTTGAGTAAGTCGCCCGCGGTAACGGCGAGGGCTATTCTCGGCAATCATAACCGTGGCAGTTGGCATGTCAGCTCCAATGGCAAAGCCCATCAGTATACGGAATATCAACAATTCGACGAGATTCTGAGAAACTGCGGCCAGAATAGCAAACAGCACAAACCCAAGTAGATCAATCAGGAAGACAACTCGACGCCCAAGGCGATCGGCTACAGCGCCAAAAATCAGGGCACCAACAAAACTGCCAGCGAGCAACCCCGATCCAAGATATCCTACTTGCACTGCGTTTAGATGAAAGCGTGGAACGATAAGTAGTAATGCTGCACTAAGGATGAATAAGTCGTAACCATCAATGAATGAACCAAGAGCTGCCAGTACGGTAACATTGATGTGTTTTCTGTCAAGCGAGGCGTCGTCAAGTGCTCGGAGTGCCTCGGAGTCAGTTTGCATATGTGAACCCCCCTCCAGGATGATGTCACTTTACCTTATACTGAAGGGTATTTACAAGTCAAGCATCTTAACTAAAACCTGAATTTGTCATTACTCGTAGTGGTGGGGATCGTTTAAAGAGGTTGACTAGGCGTGTGCCTAAGTAAACGCAATAAGGGGAATCCCAATGTTGGCGGATACTTAAACATGCACTTAGAAGCTAATAGAGCCGATCCAGCTGACTTTCCAAACGGACGTATGGAAACTTATGGCCACACATTCCCAAGGTCAAGAGACAAGAGTCGAGGCCGGGAACTTGATAGTAGTTGTAGGAGATGAAGTATTTCTAGACGTGAATACTCCGCGATCTGACTATATGCTATAGGGTTCACCAGTTTCAAGTTTGTCATCCATTATCAGTTGACGTTATCGTTAGCCATTAGCCAGAGGGTTAGTCGTAATTGGTGACAGTCGCAGGAGGCAGATTGAGGTTGAGTGTTGAGCGCCAAAAGGAAGTAGGATGCCCTATTTTTGCTCGCTGGAAATGACAGTAGTTTGACAGTAGTTGGTAAAAAATCACCTATAAACACCTACGAACGCTAGTGAACAGTAATAGCAGGTTATCATGGATATTTGGTCGATCCTGATTTCTATCGTTCCTGGTAAAAGTCCTGGAACATCTAACTTCGGATCAGAGGGTTGGGGGTTCGAGTCCCTCCGAGCGCGCTATACCTAGGGCTCTTCAGCCAAATAACTAATTGCAGGTATCAACGCTTGGACTAAAAGCTGAAATTAGAATCCCTGTCCTTACGAATGGGTAAAGACTGCAGATGAGATCCTTGGAGGCTCTTCAGCTTTCAGCGGGGTGAGCCAGTCCCAGGTGCCTCTTTGAATCCATAGCAAAGTTTCTGAACTGAACTTCTAAATTGGGACAATAGGAACCCGGTTAGAAATACGGGTAATGAGCAATGTTCCGTTCATGCACGCTCCACGCTCTGCCGTTTTCGTGCGGGTCGATCCCGCCAGACTTACATGGGATGCAAAGTCTTTTGCTAGATTGTCGGGAAGTTTAGGTCCGCCGCTGGAGTTGATAAACATCAACTCTGGAATTTCTCGGCATTCAGCCCTCGCCATTTCGCTTTGACGCTTTCTGTGAGGTTAAGGATCTGCCACCAGAAACTCGGTTATTTTTAGCTTTCGCTTTAACTTCTCGGTGTTAGTTGGGATGCTGACGTCCGGCTGCTTTTTTAGACCATGTTTCTAATGCTGTGGCAAAAGGATCTCTGGCATATTGCGGTCATAAGCTGGTCTGAAGAAGGATTGCTTGCGGTTTAAATTGAGCTTCTATTGTGGATGCCTTGCTTGGAATGAATGAGTGCTATTCTTTACAGTTATGGAGAAAGTAAAGAAGCACGGTCGGAGCACGAAAATTAGTATGAAGCATCAGGTAACCATTCCGATAGATGCGATGCGCACTGCGGGACTGGAAGCGGGTGAGCGTGTGGTGGCGCGAGCTGAAGGCCCAGGACGGGTTGTACTCGAGCGTCAAGACGATGTTCTGGAGCAGTTTTCCGGATCTTTGACAGGGGTATTTGATCAGGGAATTCTTGAGCAACTGCGCAACGAATGGGACTGACTGTAGTCGACGCCGGTATCCTTATTGCCTTTCTTGATGAGAATGACGCGCACCATCTTGGGGCAAAGCGAGAACTGGTAAATGCACAACAGCGGAGCGACCGAATTGCTTTGCCAGCTTCGGCGCTTGCTGAGTCGCTTGTGTCTCCGGCGCGTAAAGGTGAATTCTCAGTTGCAGCTGTGCGTGAATTCATTGACCGGCTGCCGCTACTGATTGTGGAAATTGATTTAGAAATCGCCGTTGAATCAGCGAAACTTCGCGCAAGTCATGGTCAAAAACTCAAGTTGCCCGATGCCCTTGTTGTGGCGACCGCTATTCAAAATGGGTCTGATGTACTAATTACCACTGACCGAGGCTGGCCTTCAAAGGCTAAATTGGGATATCGGGGAAACCTCATTGTACTTTGAGCAATATCGAATCACGCCGCCAATGACTGCGGGCCGCGCTATCAGCACCAAATGTGAATTATGAGTGATCACTTTCGAGTTGAGCCACTTTAACTTGACACTCCATGATGGAGAGATCCTTTAAATTGGTCTGCCAGACTCCATTGTCGGTTTGAAAGCTCGTAATAGCTCAATGGTCACATGATCTTTTGTTAGTGGGTTACTACCAAAATGTCGTCCCTGAACAGACCCAACAAAAACCCAACAAAGCCGCTTCAGCTAGTGTCGAATTGTTTCACGTGTTCCAGCTGCCCGTTGTAAATTTAGATTTGTACAGCCTTAATGGCGGGTCCCCATCAACTGGTCCAAGGTCTATGTGAGTGATGCCTCGGCGATTGGTGATTATGTTAGCAGATGCTAGGCAGCTTGCCTTTGGCGTTCTCCTTTCCAGTGATGCAGCTTCGATGATCTCGTGAGTATTGTCCTTTGTTGGTCCATCGGCAGAGCGAGGAATGACTTTGGCGATAGGTATCCCAGTGAAGAATGAGGGCGACGGTGGTTGTATTCATGCCGCCACCTGTCAAGAAGCATCTGGGCTTCTGCAATACTTTCGAAGAGTTCGCCGTTCAGCAGCTCATCTCGTAGCCTTGCGTTAAACGATTCCACCCGTCCGTTCAACCATGGAGACCCCGGCGCGATGAAATACAAGGTGGTGCCTACTTCACGTGCCCAGCTGGCCACAACTTCAGCTATGAACTCCGGTCCGTTGTCGCATCTTATGAAATGCGGCTTGCCTCTTTCTGCCAGCAGACCATCAAGTACCGCCACCACCTCGGCTGCATTGATTGACCGCTTTGCCATTGATGCCAGAGCTTCCCTTGAGTATTCGTCGATGATGTTCAAGATCTTTACCACCCTGGTATCCTTTGTCTGGTCAAACTGGAAATCCAACGCCCAGATGACGTTTTCTCTTGTTGGCTGATGTACCCCCATCCCTGACGCAGCTCCTCTATAGGGCTTCTTTCTCTTTCGATACGGCACCTTGAGCCCAGAAGCTCGCCATAGCCGCTGCACGCGCTTTTTGTTCACCATCCATCCATCGTCTCTCGCCAAGGCGTAGGCACGTTTGTACCCCCAGCGTGGATGGGCTATGGAGAACTCTTTCAACCAGTTGGTGAGGGCTTCGTCCTCAGATGGGATTTCCGGCGGTATCAGCCGCTGAGTGGAGCGATGCTGGCCTACAGTGCGGCATGCCCTTCTTTGTGATACCCCAAATCGGCTGAGCAAAACATTCACAGCTCTGCGCCTCCGATCCGGGGTTAGTAGTTTCCCTCAGCCAGCTCCTTGAGCATTGAATTATCCAGGGTGAGATCTGCAACTATGTTCTTCAGTCTCTTATTCTCGGTCTCGAGCTCTTTGAGACGCTTGGCGTCTTGGCCCTTCATTCCGCCATACTGGTTCTTCCAGCGGTACCAGGTGGTCTCAGTGATTCCGAAGCTGCGTGCAACTTCAGCCACGGTTGCCCCTTCATTTAGGAGCTTGTCTCCCTCGGAGAGCTTTCTGATTACCTGCTCCGGTGAGTGCCTTTTCGACTTCATGGGTATTGACCTCCATTTACATTATGGAGGCAAAACTCACATAGGAGGTGGATCAATTTTTTGGGAGCCGGTCATTAATGCAACAATAAAATGGCACAAGGCGCCATTTGAAACGAAATCTAACTATTTTCGGATCAGAAGGTTAGGGTTCGAGTCTCTCCGAGCGCGCGCGTGTGTGATGTCGCGCCATACAAGTGGTTCTCTGGTATTGGCGGGTGATTTGTGAGCTATTTTCGATTTGGTTTAGCCTCTGTAGGCGTTGCTCCTGTGTCGGATCGCAGTGACTTTAACTATTAGAGAGGTCTCATCGATAAGAAATAACACGCGGTATTCACCTCGGTGAGCCGACCAAGCGGGAGCAAGTGGCGGCAGAAGTTTCTTGCCAACCCTTTGCGGGTTTTCCAGCAGTGGACCAGTGATGAATGAATACGCTGCGGACGCAATTTTTGGAGGCAGAACTTCCGCTAGTGCGCGGGTAGCTGGACCAGATATTTGAAGGCTATATCTCCTTTCGTCCATTTAGTCTGCATGATGCATAATACGGGCGAGCTCTTCAGCGTCTGCATAGTCACCTTCAGCAATAGCAGCGAGACCTTTTAGGTGGTCGAGTAAGAGTTCCGAGTCAGACAAAACCGCAATAGTTTCGCGTAAAGAGTCGTAGTCGTCAACGCCTAAAAGCACGGCAGCACGTATGCCATTGCGCGTGATTTCGAACCGCTCATGAGTAGAGGCAGCTTCGTCAATCAATTTTGATAAGCGCGCTCGAGCATCGGCTACTGGAAGAGTTGTCATGTACATAATTATAGCGCACGGTACTCAAACCACCAGCTTTTGATCGTTTCGATCTGCTAAAGTCCGCAAATCGTACGCATGCCGGAGATATCTTAAAGCGGTTCTGCAGGTCTAATACTGAACTGGGAAATTGTGGAAGCCTTTCAAAAACGCCGCTTGTCTGCCGAAATTCTTGCCGTAAGGATATAGCAACCAATTTCGAAGGCATCGAAATATTACACCTCGTCTGTGCGATGCGATTTCAGGTTTTAATAGCGGCTATCCCATTTTTGCAAAGTCTGGACAAGAGTCTTAGCTTCAAAGGCATGTCCGTTGTTAGTAGATTTTCGAATGGCCCAGCTTGATTGTGTGCTCAGACAGCCGAGTTTTGCCGACGGCACTTACGGTTCAAACAATTCATCTTTATTCTACGCTTGCACTGCGAAACCGAGAGTCACCCCATTTTCACGAATTGGTACCCAGCCAAGGTCTCACATTTCAGGGACAAACGTGAATTTTCCGAACTGGCCAGAGCTTTCGATCCACTTTGTTCTTTCTCCACCAGGGAAGTGAAATTCACAGGTAGAGGGTGGAATTTGCGAGACCTTCAGCATTGGTCCTCGTGGCGTGAGGCTCTCAGTAAATGAGTTCGTGTGTGGTGCAAGCGATGGTGAAAGTGATGGTGAAACCACCTTTTGCAAGTTCATCTTTGTAGCAGCTTGTGTTGGCAATCGTCGAAAGCAAGAAATGAAATCCCCGACTCGCAATAATGAATTTGTGCATTGACCGCCTTCTTTACCCCAGGGTTGGCGTAAAGGTGACCAGCGGGCAAGTCACCTATTCAACCGCAGAACCGTATGGTTTAGTAGACGAAGTAAAACGGACTGGCTGGATTTGATTCGCTCATCTAGGTGATACTTCGATAACGCATGCTGTCAGACTGTGACAAAAATGGAACTACGGCATCACTCTCAGATAAAGCACACAGTTCATGTCTTCAGATCGGTGCCTATCATTTCGGTGAGGTCATAGGCGGTATCGTGTCGATTCCAGCGGGTAATGCCCATGTCGCTGCCGTCCAGCCGGCGTCAGATCGACGGTCGCCGGATGCCAGGGACCCTTCGACGTTACGACAGGAATTGGAGTTCTAGAGTCGTGCAGCCGGGCTGACACCTTTGGAGAAATAACTGAGCTGATATCCCGATTCTGCGTCGAGCCGGAACGCAGGTACGGAGCACCTTTGTTTACAGACTGGCCCGGATTCGGCAGAGTGATAGAGTCCTGCCAGGGGAGTCACGCTGTCTCGCTTCGCCTGAGTTCGGTCGTTACCGCCTACCCGAGTGGCACCGCGATCAGACCCTCACATACCGCCGATCAAGTTTATGGCATGCGCAACGCTATGAACATGCTTGCTGGCATTTTGAAGGTTGAGCTTCCATGGCGAAGCTAACAGATGCGCCGGGCTGTCATCCGATCCGATTATGAAGTCATTCCGTTAGCCAAGCGAGCCAGCCAAAGGAGGCAACTCTCCAAGTCTGCTACTCCCACTTCAACCATTTGACAAGATCATTCGGCGATTCGCAAGAGTGCCATCGGTGTTTAAGTTCAATACGACGCATGCCTCGACCTGCTAAAACGCTCTAGCTTGGCCTTGGTTGGCCTGAGATCTGGCTGCCTGCTTCTTGCTCCAAATCGGCATGACTTTATTCATATTTAGGCTACTCGAATTCTGAGTTTTGCTATTGTATACAAAGCCATACTACGGTATGGCAAAGGCTAGTTGGCTGGGATGTAGAGCTACTCCGCGTCCATTGCGACTTTCCTACAAAAGCGAGACAAGGGTGGACCTTTTTCAAGACGCTGAAGAGCGAGAACTTGTGGAGAGTGAGGGGAAAATGAGATTTGAATACAAGGGGTCAGTCGCGAAATCAAGTAGTTTCGCCATACTGACATTATTAGTCGCAGCCTGTGGAAGCTCGACTCCAGCTGCATCGTCGGCCTCGACTAGCTCAGCAAAAG
>JAKBSX010000147.1 GCA_021844725.1 Actinomycetes bacterium
AGTCGGGTGATGCCTTCCTGGGATTGAGCCGCAGCCATCTTCTCGCGTATACTGTGGCCCTGAAGTGCTCGTCGGGCCGGACGGAACGCATGGCGGCCAGAATGTCACGGGAGATGTCGAGAACTTCTGTCTGGTCGAAGCGTTTGAGTTGAAGTGCTATTTCGTATCCTGCCGACTTCAGCACTTCGAGCTTTTTCACTGTACACCTCGGGTCTGCGCCCGATACTATGGATGTGAGCGGGTCTTCAATCTCAGCGGCACTTGCAGCTACTATCTGCATGGGAGACAGGCCCTCTTTCTGTATGATGAGAGTGATGGCGTGCCTTCCTTTCACTATATTGCGGACAAGCGTTGAAAACTGAAAGTCCACACTCTCCGGAAAGTCGAGAGAGTAGAATCTGTATCCCCCGTTCATTGCGATGCCCCCTGTACAGTCGACTGGTGTGAACTGAAGTGCTCGGATGGTATTACGGATGCCTTGGGGCTCATGGATACAGGGGCGAGGCAATGGTATTCAGGCAATCCAGTCAGGGAGCTGACGATTGGGCTCGGCGGCAGACTTCGAAAATGGCGTCGGTTTGCTCTGAACGGCATTTTGTCATGTCCTCTTAAGGCACTGCTGGCAATTTCGCCGACAACGAAAAAAGGATGCATGATGGATGAGTCGTCTTATGGATATATAATAAAAATTGTTACATGTAACAGGTTAACAAAATATATATCATATACATCATATATAGTATATATAGTATATACGCCATATACACCCCGGACGTGGTGTTTCAGGTTTTTGCCAGTTTCGGCAGGTGTAACAGAGCAAAAGGGGGTGAATTCACCTGCGCCTGTGTTTGTTCCCAAAGCCATTAACCAATTGTGTGAGACAAGCATTACGTAAATCTGGTGAGGCATCGACAGCCTATCGAAGCCTGCTGACGGCAGGGACACACTGGTAATTTCTAAACACGCTGGATACCGGGCATATCCGACCAATTGAAGTTGACAGCTACGAGGAGACTGCAGAATACATTCAGAAGGCGTTCCACGACTGCGACAACACAAGTGCACATCAATCTATAGGTTGTATGACGTCAAACGATTACTATGGCGAAAGAACGGGGGAGGTATAGAAAGGAGGTGAAGCCATCGATTCCTTATCCCGCGGAGTGATTTAAAATTCGAGGGTCCATTCCAATTCCAACTCATCGTGATTTCTTGAGATGGTCATCATATGGTCTGTCAAAGTTGTCGATGCCTTTGCAGCAAAAAAAAAATCCAACGTGAAAAAATTCCATACATACAAGGATTTTCTGGCAATCACAGTATAAATATAGACGGTGAACGAGAAAGCCTTTCGTGTAATCGAGCGCGGAAGAACATGGCGGTGAATCTAACCGTTTTCTGACGCCATGTCTGCAATTTCACGGCTATAGAGAAACTGCTCAAATAGCCGTATCGTTTTCGAGGGTTATTATAAGTAAGCGAAATTGAATATGTGGAAAGGCATAGGGGACGAGAAATGGACAAACAGGAAGCGATTCGTCTCTTTGTAAGAGAGAACATAATTGCCTTAACTTCTACGAACGCCACTTCTGAGCACGTGAAATACCTCAAGCAGAGATTCTTTGACCGTAAGCAGCTCAAAGGAAAGGAGAGATTCAAGAATCGCGAGGCGGCTATTGCGATTATTGAAGTCATTGCAAGGAAGGGGCATAAAGACAAGGAGGCGTTCATCACAGCCCTATCCGAAATACCTTTTTTGGACAATGAGCTCACTGAAAACGATATTGACAACATTTATAGTGAGTTCAACAAGACATCTTCAGGCGTCTTAACGCCAGAAGACATTTCAAAAATAAACCAGAGTGAGTTCATAAGTAATGTTGAGCGAAAGTTAAGAGAACAAGCGAAGTTGAAAGCAGAGGAGGACATTCAGGATGAAAAAAAGCAGTTAGATGAGTTGAGACAAGCACTCGATTTCGAGCGTTCAGAACTCGACAAATTCCGGAGTGAACTTGATTCCATTCCTGCAGATATCCCGCTCGAGAGCTTATCAAACATGGTGGAGGCTCCCAAGGCTACAAACACAGAAAATAGTAATGTTACTTGGTATGAAGAAATTGGACTAATAGGTGATCCATTTCCTTCGAATCAAGGTCTTATCGGCATCCCAGTTTCGAAGTATAATGACATTGTTGTTCAGACTCCATTTGTGAAGAATTACCTTGATATGGTATCGAAAACTCCAATGGCTATAATGGATAAAACCATTATAATAAACGGAGAATATGGCTCGGGTAAAACCACTCTTTTTGAACTTCTTTCAGTAAGTGTGGCAGAGAGCAGAATCTTGCCATTGAACGTGATCCTAAATCCACAACCAAGTGTTTTTAGCCTCATGGATGGGATGTACGAGCAAATGATTGCAATTCTTGCAGAGAATCATCTACAGAGATTTGGTTACGACCCCAGAAGAGAGTTGCCATTTAGCGACAAGCTGGTATTCATGTCTGATTTGATGAAGGGACTCCAAGGCGGAGACACCACTTCTGGATTCCTGATAATGATAGATGGGTTGCACAAAGGTAGCACTTACACCCATCAGGCATTGGAATTTCTTCAACAAATCCAAAACGTTCAGGAATACTTCGGAAAAAGACGAATAAAGATTGGATTTCTGATAGCAGGCTCGCAACTCTGGTCAACAGAATTAGAGAGAACGCCATCACTATCTGGTAGTTTCTATAAAATTGAGACAATCCCGCCGCTTGTCGAAGATTACGCCTTGGCTGCAGTTGAAAAGAGAATAACCTCCTTTGTAAAGGATTCTGCAAAAGCTCCTAAAATAAGAAGAGAAAGTCTACGATCTGCTTTTTTGGTCCTCAGTCAGAGACTTTTACATCCTATGACTTTCAGAGATTTCCTGGATCATATTCGCGAAAGACTTGAAGCCCGAGATTTTGAAGAACTTGGCTTTTCAATTTCAATTGCGGTTCATGTTGAGGTCGTTAAGGCGGTTAGAACTCTATTACTTACTTCTCCCATCTCCAAGGAATTTCAGCAACTATGGCAAGAATTACGTGAAAATGATGCATTACGTCAGGCTTGCAGGAGAGTGATTCTATCGATTCTAGCTAGTAGAGGGTTATCCGAGAGAGACAACATAATCCAAAACAACAAAGGTGCTTTATTTCTATTAAAGAAACACAATCTCGTTGTTCAGATAAGACATAGAGGACAAGAGATGTTCAAGTGGCACGCGTCTCGGCAACTGGTTGAGACTGTTTACAAGATAAACGAAAAACTCAGGATTACTCCAGAACAGATACTGCAAGCAGCTTTTGAAGAATGGAGCGAGGCTGTTTCCGAAGAGTTTGGCAAGATATATGGAGGTCCCGTTTCGACGCTAAACAATATGATTCCAACGCTGAAAGACTCATGGCCAGAGGTTGCTGAATTGCTAGTTGACTGCAGGACTTTCCTTGGGAGGATTGACAAGACTCTAACAGAAGGTCTTAGGGATATTCCTTCCCCTGACTGTCTTGCACTATCTACAAAACGGCTGATTGAAGCACTCAACATTGTGACCTTTGGAAAGGGTCCTGTGTCGAAGGATTGTTGGGAGTCCTTTGAGAATTCATGGATAGCACCTGAAAATACGGAAGTGATATTAAAATTTGGCAAATGGTCCTCCCTGTTGCCATCCAAAGATACGTCATTGTTCGGGCTCTTACATGAACACAGTCAAATTGTGGCTCAACTCCTAAACACACTTCAGGAAATGGTGAGAGGCGAAAACACAATGAGACTGTCTGGGAAGATATTGTCTTTTGAAGAATTGAGACGCCTCCATCATTTGAGGGTAATGTTTGCCTCAATGAAATACCGAGAGGTTCTAGATGGTGTTACGGACATTCTTGAGAACGCGATCAGGGAGAACGTATTCTACGTTCTTAGAGCGGTTTGGGGAGAAAAGTCAATAGAAAGACTGCCTTCCGACGTGAGAAGCAATATATCGAGAGTCCCGAACAGGGGCCATCCTAGAGCCAGAAGAGGGAATGACGACAATTTCTTGTACGACATAAGTAGAAGTGAATACTCCAAAGTGATTTTTGAGACGGGAGTGTATCGAGCAGTATTCGGCAATCTATTGAACTCACAATCCAAGTCTGATTTTAAAGAAAGACTGGAACTTGCGTTCTCTTTGAGTGACAGGGAGAGGCACAGAGATAAAGTTTCTTACTTCAGGGAGCACTCATCAGAAATTGGTGACGTACTGAGATCTACAACATTTATTCTTGACATTTTCCAAAGGATGTGTGATCGAGTTATAATTTCTGGAACATTCGAATATGAACGGCAAGGGGAGGAGGCAATTCTTGGAAGATTTTTTCCGGATGAGAATCTATCGCCGCCTCCTGAAGTCCTTCGAGTTTCTGGAAAGGAGGCATTGGACTTCGGAAGATATCTACTTGAAACGTTGCTTGCGAGAGATATAGTTGTTAAACGCCTTGGAAGCGTATGCGGCAATAATAACCTGACTTCTGAAAAGCAACTGACAGTCTTGAGGGCATTCCTTAAGCGAGGACTCATCAGGGTAAACCAGTCAATTTCGTTCCCATTATCACTTAGTATAACCGAAGAGGGTAAAAGACAAGTGAAGCGGTAAGAAGGCTGACTTTCATTATCGCTGGCCGAAAAGTTCGACGACTGTGTCTGATGCCTAAGTGGAGATCAACGGGCAAGTAGAACAGAAAAAATGAGCTCAGATACAATTCAAAACTGGCAAAGACTCAGTCTTATGCTCAAGTTATCTCTCATGACACGTGACCGGAACTATCAGTCGCAAGTTCTTTGACTGCCCGATCCGAGTTCAGGCCCAACTCTCTACGCAGAGAACTTGGAATGGCCACTTTCTGGATTATCATCAAAAGTATTTTTGTTGTCTCGTGAGGGCGCAAAATCCTGCGCTGTTCCGTTCTCTAGTTGCTGCACCACATACTCTCCTTCCATTTTCTTAATGTGTTGTAGCCAAAAATTCGGATTCCGAGCTGAATATGTATTTTAACATAGTGGTTTGGTTATTCAGACTTCATTTGAAACCAACTGAACAAAGTATAAATCCATAGAAGATGATTAATTGACACATGAAAGTACCGACTTCGTTTCCGGTTGACATCAGGGCCCCTCCGAATATGTCAGATCCGAAGAAACTCGGCGACGTTCAAAGGTCACATTCCTTATTCCACTCATTTTTCAGGGTTTTCAAAGCGAAAAAATGATTCTTCCCATGTGGGACAAGAGCGAAAGTAGGATTTTTGCCAAAATAGGAAAGACGAATACTAGAAGCATTGCAACGGTACTTGCCCATGTATGAAATAGAATTGGTCTATGTGCGAAACTTTTGTCTGATGCATATATGACGACTGTGAGTACCACTACAACGTAAGCAGAGAACCAAAGTCCTAAATTTCCTAAATATGCATACCCGGGAAGTCGAGACACGATTGCGAAAAATACAACGACCCAAAGAAGAGCGATAAGCGATTTGGCTGGGGCCGCGAGTTTCATTTTAAGGTTAATTGACGGGTAATTTTCCGTGGGTTCATAATCGCTTACGCCAGTAATTGTTGCAGATTCTTCAGGTCGCTCCTGTGCTCCGTTTTTCGTACTCTTCTCGTTTTTGAGTTCAAAGGGTGTCTTCCCTGACAGTACACCTATTTTATACCCTGACTCAATCGCTTCACGATCTAGATAAAGATATAATCCCCTTTGATCCCAAATCAGGTATTCTGAGAACTTGGATTTGCAGTTTACTAATTTCGGGCTTTCCGTTAGTACAAGACCAGATGGACTTTCAATTTTGGTGTGTAAGGAGCTTACAAATGGGAAGCGCGATTGCGCAAGATATCTTACTGGCAATTCAATATCAAGCGTTATTTTGCCAAGAACGTAGAAACACAATTTCTCTGAAAGGCTCATCTTCGCTTTGACGTGAAAATCGACTTTGTTGTGGATAAACTTTGAGTGACCTGGTTCTAAAGGGTATTTGAGCTCTGCAAAGGGTACATACAACCATAACCGGCTCCACACGAAGTTAACTAGCTCTGCAAAATCTTCTGAGCAAGGAACCAACTTAGATAGGCGTTCCAGGCAGGACTTGATTGCACTCTGGATGTCGTCGGGCAAACTGAAATCAGCGACTTTAGAGAGGATGCGATAATCTTCGTCAACTTCTGCATCATCTACCAATTCGCCTTCTGTTAAAATCTTCGTTAACAGACCATGCAGATATGCACTCTCTATATCCTTAATCCATGATGAGTGCAAATATATGAGATTGCTGCCAGCCTCATCATATAAAGCCATATTTGGTTGAATCTTTCTGTCCCTCGATATCAAGGGAAGAAGATAGTGAGATCTAGTCGATGCATTCCGAAACACATATCGATAATTCTCGGTGAAGACGTTTATGTTAATGAATGTGATTGAATAATGCAGCCTTTCTACCCGAATATCTTTGATGGCACTTGAGCCATCTTCTGAAATCCTTTCGTGATTCGTGAAAGGTAAATTGCATGCTGTTATTTTATCATTCTCGATTAAGCATTCTTTCGCCCAAAAAGTAATCTATCGCTCAGCAGTCCATGAAGACGGTACATTTCATTTTCAATGAAAACATGCTTAGTATCACCACGACAAAAGGCATGAACGCCCTATCGGACAAGCGCATCTTTGGACGGTCATAACCAAATGCGAATCTTCCTTAACGGACAAAGTTTTCAATGATTTCAATGAATTCGCTCCTCACTATACACCCCGATTTTTCTATGCAGAAGCCAAATCCTACGATATCTTTTGATTGTCAAGTAATGAGCAAGTTGTCTATACAGTGGTAAGTGATTTCGCCTTTCTGCTTCCGAAGATTACTCTTGCCAAATTCCTTCAATTGTAAGGTGAATTGTCCCAAATCTTCACAAATGTCTGATCGATAAGCGAGACTATATATCTCGTATTGGACTTCTTCGAAATTCATGAGCCTGACTGAAAAGAGGCGTACTTGCTTGATGTGATGAGGAGTGAT
>JAKBSX010000148.1 GCA_021844725.1 Actinomycetes bacterium
CAGCTCACACTGTTGTATCAGGCTCTTTTGAGCGAAGGGGATTTGCTTTTCACTGCCAGTGATGAGAGAGAGTTTTTAGATCAGACCTGCGTGGGCCTCATCGAGTCAGGACTGTTTAAGACAGTGTGGTTGGCAAAGTCGGATGGAAAGGGATCTATTGAGCGGGCTGCAGCCGCTGGGGAAAATATTTACGAATTAGACCTTCTGCCCAGGTTAGCTATGCAGAATGGAGTTGAGTCGGCAACGATGCGATGCGTGCGGCTCAATGAAAATATTTATATACCTGACTATCTGGGAGACCCCACTAACAACTACTGGGTGGAAATTGCTCAACGAAACAACTGGCGCTCCTCTGTTTCGGTTCCTATAAAACGATGGGATCGGGTTTGGGGGGCACTAAGCGTAATCTCAAATCAGGTCGATGGTTTTTCACAGGGAATGATCGATCTATTGACACAAATTGCGCAGATCGCCGCCCATGGACTTGAGGAGATTGACCTAAAAAATGAGTTGAACGCGGAGCGTGACCGCCAGGCCTGGCTGGCTACCCACGATATTTTGACTGGGCTGCCCAATCGTCGGGGTCTGGAGGACAGAATTGGCGAGGCAATAATAAGAAGTACCAGACATGAGACGATTCTGGCAGTTGGAATGCTGGACCTCGATGATTTCAAAGTGCTAAATGATCGATTTGGTCATGAAGCCGGGGATCAGATACTGAAGGATCTGGCTTCAGCTATGCGAGAGTCAATTCGCCAAACCGATCTTTTAGCCAGGGTCGGCGGAGATGAATTTGTGATAGTCATCGAAGACGTGCGTAAGTTCTCTGATCTATCAAAGGTACTCCGAAAGCTCGAAAGCGCAATCTCAATACCTGTGGTGCTTCCTACTGGTGAGGCGGCCAGTGTGGGAGGAAGTCTGGGTTTATCGCTGTACTCTTCGGATCACGCAACGCCGGATACCCTTTTGAGACAGGCAGATCAGGCCCTTTATCGACTAAAGAGCAAAAAGGGAGTACGCAGCCATAGCTGGGCATTTTATGCACCGAATGATCCTGAAGGAATTTCGGTGTATCCGCATCTTTCAATGTCGCAGCAAGGTCCAAGTGCCCGAAGTATTTACGAGACACTTCTCCACTCTCATGGATTGCGTCCGTTCTATCAGCCAATCATCGATCTTCAAACTGGTCGAGTGGTCGGGGCTGAGGCATTGGCGAGACTTGTGTCTTCCAGTGGGGCTATCTATCTCCCGGGTGAGTTTATTGGAGAGCTGTCTTTCGGCGATCATAAGTTCTTGACTACAGAGATGCTGACCTTGGTGCTGGAAGACATTCAGCGCATGCAGGAGGATGGGATCGACATATGGTATTCGATAAACGTTTTGCCTGAGCTTTTGGTATCCGAGTTTTTTATAGATGAACTTGTTGATATCTTTACCTCAAGAAAAGTCGCAGCCTCAAGGATCACATTTGAGATTTTAGAAGGTGGAAATTTCCTATCCATGGAAGATGCCTGGCAGAGGCTGGTATCTCTTAAGGAGCTTGGCATTGACTTGGCTATTGATGACATCGGAAGCGCCTATTCCTCGCTGTTACGTCTTCGGGATCTTCCTATTGACAAGATAAAACTGGATCAGGGGTTTGTGCGAACCTTGAGTCATCAGCCCAATGGATTTCATTTTCTTAATGCCATGTCTGATTTGTCCCAAGGACTCCATATTGACTTTATCGCAGAGGGAGTGGAGACGGAGGAAATTTTGGATGCTTTGGTGACCATGGAAGTTCCCTATGGACAAGGATATGCCATTTCTCCGCCACTGGGGATCGACTCATTTTTAAATTGGTATTCAAAGTTTTCAGCTGATAGGAAGAAATTTGTCGAAACTGAGAGGCCCTTCAGTGTTCTTGGCTTGTATGCCAATCACATCCGCCTTTCGTTTCTCCATCACCTCCGAATGTCATCGGGGTTGGTGTCTCCGTCTGCAGATCAGTGTCAAATGAAGTCTCATCTAATCAGACTGGGTTTTGGCGGTTCTTCTTTAGATACCGCACACAGCCAGTATCACCAGGCACTGGCGCTTTTCGAAGGAGCCTTTTCGCTGAAGCCAAATCCACATCTTCGCGAGGTTGAAGAGTCACGCGAAGCACTGCGCAAGGCGATATTCGGTGCACTTTGAAGCGACCACCCCGACGTTTAACCAACCATGTGGCTATCTTGATTCCCCGGGTTATTTCTCTTATCAAAGATCTTGTGCAAGCCAAAGTGAGTTTTAACGGTGCAAATCAAAGCTTGATCTTCGGGTGGGCCAACTGAGGCTTTTAACTTCGGTAGACTTGGTTGGATGCCAGTTAAAGTAGGTACCGACCTTGTTGAGATTGAGCGATTTCGGCTGGTGCTTGAGAGAAGGCCTAAGTTAAGAGATAAGATTTTTACACAAGAGGAACTTCGATATTGCGATTCCAAACCCCAGCCATTTCAACATCTTGCGGCTAGGTTTAGCGCCAAGGAGGCATTTTCCAAAGCGGTTGGAACTGGGGTCAGATCTTTTTCTATGCGAGAGGTTGAAGTATGTCGAGATGGATTTGGCAAACCCGTTATATCGCTGACCGATCGAGCACTGGACCTGGCCCAGAAGCTAAAGATCGTTGACATGGATCTCTCTATCTCGCACAGTCATCTGTTTGTAATTTCAGTGGTAGTGATTGAAATTGGGACTCAATGATACCAATCTTTGCTCAATCAGATATCAAGACATACGATCAGAATCTTGCCCGGAAAGACCTGCTGCACGTCGCGATTTCAAGAGCTGGATACAGCGTCAGTGTGCTGGCAACGGAAATGCTCGAAGGTGGCTACGGTAAACGGGTTGTTGTGCTGTATGGGCCGGGTAACAACGGTAAAGATGCCTTAACGGCGGCCGGGTTTTTATCCTCACGGGGTATCAAGGTCAAAACTGTGGCGTACTCAAGCGATGAATACTTTTCTCCTGACACCTATAAAGCGGTTGATCTTGTAATTGATGGATGCTTCGGGATCGGCATCAGCCGAGAGTTTTCAGCTCCGCCGTTAGGGGACACAACGGTGCTGTCGATCGATTTGCCATCAGGTCTTGACGGAGACAGCGGCAACCCGGTTGGTTCGAACATTGACGCAGATGTCACCTTGTGTTTAACCGGACTTAAGCCCGGGGTTTTGATTAGTCAAGGCAAGCAGGCCTGCGGTGAACTTTATCTTTCAGAATTGGGACTAGACGATGATTCGGGGTTTAAACCAAAGATCTATTTGATCGAAGATTCGGACGTAGGTAGGCTCAAGGGCCGCAAAGATTCAGAGGATCATAAATGGAAACATTCAGTGGCGGTCATAGCTGGGTCTTCAGGTATGGGTGGGGCAGCCCAGCTTGTTTGCGCCTCCGCGTATCTAAACGGGGCTGGAATAGTTCATCTCTATTCAGGATCGAGCGACAGCTTTGGTGATTATGTAATCGAGACTGTGATTCATCAGGCCAATCTGGCGGTTTTATCCCCAAATGAATTGCAGGAATTCATCGATAACTTGGCCTGCCGATTCGAGTCAGTTGTTGTTGGGCCGGGACTTGGACGCGGTCAAGAAGTGGCTAGTTTTCTTTCAGCACTGATTGGCTCGAAATTAAGGTTAGTAATCGATGCCGATGGGATAAATGCCTTACCGTCCCTTGAGTGGCTGGGAGAGAAGTTGTCAAATAGTGGGGCGGATGTGGTGCTTACTCCGCATCATGGAGAGCTGAGATCTTTGCTTGAGCGGTCATCAAGTTCAGTTTCTCAAGAACAGATGAGGTTGGGTGAGATTGAACTTGCACTTTCATTGGCCTCCAAAACTGGCGCAACCTTTCTTATCAAGGGTTCGCCTACGATTGTGGCTTCGCCGGACGGCAGATGCTTTCTAACCACTGCTCCTACCCAATCCCTGGCCGTAGCAGGCAGCGGCGACGTGTTGTCCGGAATGATAGGAGCAGAGCTTGCCTATCAACCAGATACGGCTCTTGCGGCAGCTTTGACAGCTCATTTGCATGGACTGGCTGGAAGGTCCCTGTCATTGCCAACAGCTAAGGAGATAGCTCCCAGGGCCAGAGAGATCGCGTTAGAGCTGATGGCTAGAGAGAATTTCAATATACCGAGATATAAGGAACGACCGCTCAGAATTTTGGGAAATCTGGTTGCTGAGCGCCTATAACAAGAGCTCAAAAGTCGAACTCGGTGTAGCGTAAGAATTAAGAATTCGAGTAGAAAGATCCTGTTTATGATTCCGGCGAGATCACGTCCGGCTTGGGCAGAAATCAGTGCTAATGCCTTAAGGCATAATGCGGAGGTTGTCAAAAAGCAAATAGGGAGCGCCGCCCTTTGCGCTGTGGTCAAAGCGGACGGCTATGGACATGGAGCCTCTCTTGTGGCAAAGGTATTTGAGCAGGCAGGGATTGCTAATTTTGCGGTGGCTAATATAGATGAAGGTATTGAGCTTCGGCAGGCTGGAATCAGTGGTTCAATTCTTTGCCTTTCGGAACCGGATATCTGTGCGATTCCGGAAGCTTTGAATGAGGGCATCACTCTCACGCTTTATAGCCGGGAAGCTATGTTGAGGACCCGACAGGCCGCAGAAAAGGTTTTCAAGGAATCGATAGATTCTGAGAAGCGAATTGGCTATCACCTCAAGATAGATACCGGTATGCATAGGGTAGGAGCTAACCCATCTGAAATTATGGATCTGGCAGTATACGGAAATGAGATTGGTCTGAAGATGGAGGGCTTTTGGACTCACCTTTCGGTGGCAGATCAGCCTAATGTATCCGACTTGGTGGAATTCACAATGAGGCAGTTGTCGATATTTGACGACCTGAAAGAGAAGCTGCTCCAAAGCGGGTATGCTCCAAGATTTCATGTTGCGAATTCGGCCGCAGCCTACAATTACCCGGGCTCACATTTCCATATGGTCAGGTCAGGGATAGCACTTTATGGGTGTTCTCCGTCTCTGGACACCGAAATTGAGGATCTGTGGCCGGTAATGACTTTGAAAGCAAGGGTTTCATTTATTAGGGAAGTGGGTCCCGGGGAGTTTCCCTCATACGGAAGAAAGCGGCCAACCACCGGTGACAGGACTGTGCTCGCAACTGTACCTTTGGGCTATGCGGACGGGATTCCAAGACGGTTGTTCGAAAGCGGTGTAGAGGTGTTGATCAGCGGGGAAAGGCGTCCTCTGGCTGGAACAATTACCATGGATCAAGTGATTGTGGATTGTGGCGACGACCCAGATGTTTCTGTCGGAGACGAAGTGGTTTTCATTGGGACCCAGGGGTCGCAGTCAGTTACTGCTGACGAATGGGCCGATTTGTTGGGCACTATTAATTATGAGGTGATCACAGGTATTGGTTTCCGGGTTCCTCGCATTTTGGATTCGAGCGGTATGCCAAACTATGGCTCTGGTGCCTTGGGGCTAACGTGATGGGGGTTTCGGTTGTCAGATAAACGCTCAAAGCTGCAGGTAATTGCCGAAGAGATTGCTAGTTGCCAAAGCTGTGATCTGAGTAAGACTCGTACCCACGCGGTGCCAGGGGAAGGGAATCCTGATGCACAGCTCGTCCTGGTTGGAGAGGGTCCGGGTGCTCAGGAGGATGTTAAGGGCAGGCCCTTTGTGGGTCGATCTGGCAAGCTCTTAGATGAGATTATTTCCGTAAATGGAGTTTTTACCCGGGAGGACCTCTTCATAACCAACGTGGTAAAGTGCCGACCGCCTGAGAACCGCACCCCTTTGCCGAATGAAATTGCAGCATGTTCACATTATTTAATTGGTCAGCTTGATACCTTGCGCCCCAAGGCTGTACTCTGCCTGGGATCCACAGCTTCGCAGATGTTGACCGGTCAGCAGATTGCTCTGGGTCGCCTGAGAGGTCGGAATCTCGCTGGGCTAAAACCAGCAATCATTGTAACTTATCATCCTTCTTATGGACTGAGAATGGGGGAGCCCATAGTAAAGCTGATGGCAAGTGATTATGCTCTGGCTGTAAAATTCGCTTTGGGGAATAACCATGCTTAGGCTTGTGGTCAACGATGTCAAACAGATGCAGCAGTTGGCCCAGGTGATATCTAAGCATCTGCAAGGTGGCGACCTGGTGGTTCTGACAGGTGATCTGGGTGCCGGAAAGACGGTGTTTGCCAGATCGCTTCTTCAGGCTCTGGGGGTTGACCAGACCGTTACTTCCCCGACATTTGTGATCATGAAGAACTACAGAGGCAAGTTTCCAATTGAGCACGTCGACATCTACCGAATTGACAGCTTGGAAGAGCTCGATGTCCTTGGCATCCCTGATCTGCTGGAAGAGGGGCATTTTGTAGTGATGGAATGGGGCGAAAAGGCCTTAGGCATGTTTAGCGAAAGTTTCCTTCATATAACCTTTGAGCGCCTTGAAGACGATGTATCCCTCGAGGATGAGATTGCCGGCCAGGCGCCAAGATTTGTTAGTTTGGATATCGTGGGTTCAGGTTTCACGGGTCGGCGGAATCAGTTGGAGAATGATATAACTGGTCACTGGGGTGTGGCAATATGATACTGCTTGGGATAGACACTGCCTCGGATGTGACATCAATTGGTTTATGCAAGCACGGTCAGCCGCCATATATAACTTCATTTCCAGGTCCTAATAATCAGTTGGAGAGAATAGGTGTTGTCCTTGAACGTATTATGGTTGAATCCGGAATCAAGAGATCGTCGATCTCGGCTCTAGTGGTTGATGTAGGACCGGGACTGTTCAGCGGGCTTAGGGTCGGAGTTTCATTTGCCAAATCATTTGCGGGCGCAATTGGAGTTCCGATAATACCATTGACCTCTCTTGATATTTTGGCGTTTAGTCAGAAGAACTGTCCCAGGCTGATCGTGTCCGTGCTCGACGCCCGTCGAGGCGAAGTATTCTACTCGACCTACAAAAAGGTGCCCGGTGGTGTAACTAGACTTGGACCTTATTTGGTGGCGAGTCCTGAAAATGTCGCTTGG
>JAKBSX010000149.1 GCA_021844725.1 Actinomycetes bacterium
TCGTCGCTGATCGGCAAAACGGCCTTCCTATCCCAATCAGATCCACCTAGGCCCTTTGGCT
Source organism: Actinomycetes bacterium (assembly GCA_021844725.1). The sequence continues at coordinate 62 of JAKBSX010000149.1, forward strand.
AGGCGTCTAAAGAATACTGGTTTTGAAGTCGTTCGAGACAATCGGAAATGTTTCAAGTACCCATTAGCCAACATGGATTTTGTGCGATCATTTATTGAGTCATTTTACGCCCGTTTTGCCGATCAGCGACGATTGGAGAAAGCTATGGGTATTGCTCATAAGTGGGAGGGGTCAGAAATTGGCATCCCGCTTAGACGCCTGGAGTGCATAAAGGTGGCAGACCACTATGCGTCTTTCCATGTCAACCATAGCCCCCATCACATCTTTATGGTCAGCAGGATTGGATTCCAGAATTAGTATGACGATTGTGCTTTTCAATGGCGGAGTGATAGATGAAAGGTTTTATGCCTGCCTTGCTGATTAGAATGCTCATAGAGCATTCGGCGCCACGCTATATCAGCGGTAGAGTTCAGTCGTGAAGTCTGCCATGTTTGTAGGATAGGCCAGTGTTGTAAGTCCAAAAGGAGACATGGAGATCCTTGAGTTTCTTAGTTCTAGTGATCTCATCGTAGAATCGAAAACTTGTGACCAGGCAATGGTTTGCACAAGTTTGTCTGGTAAAGGAAAGGTATCTTGATGGTACGTCAGATAGTCGCTGGTCGAAAAGTCGGTGAGCTAGAAATATTAGTTTTGCAAGAACTTTGGGCTAGCCCGGAGCCACTGACACCACAGGATCTAATGGATCGCCTACCAGGAAGAAGACGAGCATACACAACAGTAATGACGATACTCAAGCGTTTGATCGACAAGGGACTGGTCGAACGCATGGCACAAGGCCGTACATTCGTTTATGAGGCGGCAGGCAATCGTGACCAATTAACTGCCCGTGCGATTAGCCAATTATTGACTTCGGCTAACGATCCACGAGCTGTCCTGGCGCACTTGGTAAAAGACTTCCATGACCCAGAGCTTGTTGATGAATTGCAAGTCATTCTTTCTAAAATCAATAAATTATGAGTGGGTTAGTCCTTGTTGCATTCATTATTGGAGCCTTGGCGATCCTTCCTTGGTTTGGGGTAAGGTGGCTAGAGGGTCGTGTCGCACCTAAGGGGCTCGCCAGTGTCCACCTTCTTACACTTATTGGTTTGGCACTTCTTCCAATTGGTTGGCTCAGCTGTCTTGCAGGAGCCATAGGCGCAGTTCTTTATCCACATTCAACACTTTCTATTTCGTGTTGGATTGATAAGGGTGGTTTTAACGTTTGGCGGGTTAGTTCGGAAGTACTTGCTTTGTTTTTCCTGGCTCGCCTAATTTGGGCTGGATTTCAAGTAGGACGAGCTACAGCACACGTTAATGTTATTAGCGTTCCATTTCTTAGTTCTGCAGATGGCCCATCTCAAAAATTAAAGAATCTTATTGTAATTCCGACGGATGAAGTCGTTGCTTTCGCCTCGGGAATTCGTAAACCAAGAGTGATAGTCTCGTCAGGGTTGTTGAACCTACTTGAACCACCTGAACAAGATGCTGTGATTGAACACGAGCTGGCTCACTTGCACCTAGGTCATCCACGTATTTTGTTCCTTGGCGCGACTATAGCTTTGGCCTATTCATGGTTGCCGCCGGTTCACAGAGCCTTCAATGGACTTCGACGTGAACTTGAGGCCGCTGCGGACGATGAAGTGGTGGCAGTTTGTGGTGCAAAGGTACTGATCCAAGCACTTGCCAAAGTTGGACTTCAAAATGCTAAGACCGCAACAGCCTCTTTCGCCGACGCTGACACCTTGCGCTATCGTCTACATCGGCTCCAAGAAAAAACGAAAACCAGAACACACGCAAATATTTTCGGAACGGGAATCGTAATTTCTCTAATCACCTGGCTCTCTTGGTCGGTATGCGTGCTATTTAACTCTGCGTCTTTGACGGCTGGTTTCTATGGATGCGTAATTAGCTCAGGTGCCCTTGCACTATATGTTTCACATCCTTCAATAAAGTGCAAGTTCAGAAGACCATTCAGCACTTCGAATAGATAGAAATGTCCCTCCGGTTTGACTAATCTACAAAAATGTAGTAGATCTTGAAAGTCGGCGTATTTACCAACATAGGGGATCGTCCAAACTTAACTGAGCTGCATCGAAGGAGGAAAAGTGACGCCACCACATCCGAGTGGGACCAATGGATCTAGTGACAATGGAACAAGCACGAGTTTGAAGTCGAGCTCTCTAAACCACTATGGTTCCACGCTAAGAGAAGGTTCTACACCTCCAGAACCAAAAGGGAACTGGAGTTTTCTGCTTTTACTGCTCCCTGTTCTTTGTTGCGGGGGACCGTTTTTAGTTTTGACTCTAGCAGCAGCAGGAACCGCTACGATTGGAGTTACGGCAGGAATATTTGTTGCCCTGGTTGCTGCTGCAGCTTTGATTTTAGTCCGCAGACAGCGAGCCGCTAACTGTTGTGTAACTCCTTCAGCGAAGGATTGCCAATGAGCGGATATCGCAAGGTGGAGACGATCAGCAGTTCAGTCAGTGCAACAACAAGACAGATAAAGCCAGCAAGGCGGCACAACAAGGCGGTCTTGGCTGAAGTCTTGAGAGATCGTAACAACCAGATTCTCCTTATACTGCTTACCGTCATAATTGGCACCCTTTATACGATTCTGTTGCCTTTTGACTTTACTCAACGATTTTCGCTGGCGAATTGGCATTATCTCAGCGCGTACCTTGCTGGCTGGAGTGTTGTATTAGGTGCTGGGATGTCGCTGATAATCGTATTGCAAATATATGCGATGCGCCAGATTGGAAAAGCAAATAATGCGACATTAAGTGGATTTGCATTTATTGGTAGTATTCTACCCAGCTTTTTATGCTGTACCCCGGTTATTCCAACCTTGCTTGCATTCATTGGATTGTCAACAGTTAGCGTCTATGGAACAACTGGAGCGCTTCAACACTTCTTTGCTGTAAATCAGACTGGATTCCTTTCGGGTAGTGCTTTGTTGTTAGCTATATCTGGATGGTGGAGTATTCGTTCGATCGCTAAGGCAGATTGCTTTAACGACCAATGCTGTGACGTACAAACCGCATCGTTCGACCTTTCATCTAAATCAATGCTGGGCATTTCCAATATGACCACAAAAGGAGCAAATAGGTGAGTCAGAAACGGCCCTCACAGAATCGACTAGCAGCAACGCAAAATAATAATCAAAAGTCTCGGCATAAGCGTCGAATTGGCGTAATCGCACCAATAGCTCTTGTCGTAGTAGTGGTCGGTGCTGTACTAATTCTTCACTTTAGTTCTTCTGGTTCTAGTTCATCGTCAGCCTCTGCATCTTCGGCGCAGGTGAATCCAGAAATGGGAACTCCACAAGCGGTAGGACTCTCAGCTCCAAACGGCACGTTTACCACTACCACAGGTCAACAACTTAGCGTCGCATCATTGCAAGGTAAACCAACTTTGATTTGGTTTGTATCAACGTGGTGCTCATCATGTCAAGCCGGCACTCAGGCCATGGCTGCAAATGTATCAAAACTGGCTTCAGATGGTGTGCGGGTAGTTGAAGTTGAGCTTTACAAAGACCTCGGCCAATCGGGTCCAGGCATGACGACATTTGCCAAAAAGCTAGCGGGCAGTCAATACTCAAACCCAGACTGGGTCTTTGCCAAATCTTCCAAAGAACTAACTGAAACCTATGATCCGAAAAGCTATCTCGATATTTACTATCTGCTCAATTCGAATGGTCAAATCACCTATGTAAACGGCTCACCTGGCTCGACGATGCCATCATTGCTTTCACAGGCTGCAAATCTTACATGAGTGACTTTGAGAAATTGCAACACTCTGTTGGAACCCAGAAAGCAAAGCCGCTTCACCATAGATCTCCTCGGGGTTTTTTGCCAAGGAGAAGTATTGTGTGGCTGGCAGCACTGATACTTCTGACAGTGCTAATCACCAGAATTTCGAGATCCTCGTCTCCCACCTCATCATCGCCTATGGCTGCCAAAGCGACGTCGCTAAATATCGGGACATCGGCCCCCAGCGGGACTCTGATTACTACTGGTGGCAGAACAGTGTCAGTCGCTTCTCTAAGAGGCAAACCAACAATGCTTTGGTTCTTGGTTGCGGGCTGTGCCAGTTGCGTAAGCAGCGTTCCTGCAGTCGAAAAGCAAATAAAAACTTTGCAATCAGACGGAATCAGAATTGTAAGTGTTGACTTGTATGGTGACCTTCCACAGACCGGCGAGGGGAGAGCAGAATTTTCTCAATTCATGGGTGCGGTTGCAAAGAATACTACGTCGAATCCAGAGTGGACCTGGGGGTTGGCCTCCAAAGGTCTGAGCCACACATATGATCCCCAAGGTATTCCCGATTTATACTACCTAATTGGACCACATGGACATATCAGATATCACAACACTGTCCCGCTAAGCACAATGCCGCAGTTGCTAGCGGCAGCCAGTTCGCTCGACAATACGTCGACCTGAAAGTATTAGGTTCAGTTATTCAAATCATGAGGTTACGGTGGCACAAACAGATCCTCAAAATGCATGCAAAAGTGGGGGAATCATCACTGTAGTAATGATCAGTCCCGGAAAAGTTCAGCTTGTATCGCCCCGTTATACCTGTGATGGATGTGTTGAACGGACGCTTACCTTTGCCAATGGCGCTCCAGGGTTACAGTTGGTAGAAAATGCCGGGAATATGATTCTCACAGTAAATTATGAGGCTGATGTTACGAACGTTGAACAAGTAGCAGAAATGGCAAAGAGAGCACTTGAAGCAGATCCTCACAATCAAGCACCGGTTTCTCTGATATTCGCGGGTGATCGCTGCTAAGTATTCCGCTAACTGCCGCTTTGGGAGTCAGCGGAGTTCGAAGTTGACGTACAGATCATGCGACAGAGATAAATTCAGGCTGATCTTAACCTAACGGTATCGTCGCTATTCCACAAAAAAGGCACTGGATCGTTCAAGCGCCCTATAAATTGGCCATTTCCATCGCCATTTACAAATGCCAAGAAGAGCCACTGCCCTTGGCGATCTTGGACAAGGCGGCCAGCATAAAGTTTGTCATCGGTTATCAACTGAGCATTCGGGATATCAAACGGGCCAAGGATGCTGTCAGATGGAACTGCCCAAACACCTCCACATCTAACTTCTGGTGAACTTGCCATTTTTCGTGCCAGTGAAAATTCTCTAGTGATGCAGGAAAATAGCAAAACTGGTTTACCATTTACCACCTTTACCTGAGGAACTTCAAGATCTCCAAACCCTGAACCTGGTTTGCTCAGTGGAGGTTGGATTTCCCAATGCAATAAATCAGGTGATCTGGCATGGCCAATGACTCCACGGTCGTCGTCGCTGGCTCCATCACGGGCCCTTGCGGTAATGAGCATATGCCAGCCATCACCACTGGGGTCTTCGAACACCCATGGATCACGCCAGGTTTCATTGGGCCATGTCGACTCTCCTAACTTTTCATACCACCTACCATCAGCACTCAAAATGTGAAAGTCATGCCTCTTCTCCCAATTGTAGAGATCATTCGATGTCGCAAGTCCAATGCGCTGTATAAGGCCGTCTTCTTTTTTGGAAATTCCAGTGTAAAACATATACCACATCTGGTCTGGACCTTTTACGACAGATCCAGTCCAGGTTGCCTTGTCGTCGAACGACTCATCTTCAGAAGGCTTGAACACATTTGGGAGCAGATCCCAATTGACCAGGTCTGTCGATGTTGCATGGCCAATCACAGCTTCGAAATGGCGCTCATCAGGATTTCTGACCATATCATGCCTGTCGTTACAATCACAGTTTTTCGATGCTCGTAGGAAAAAAATGTGATACAGATCGCCTGCGTCTGCTATCCAAAAATCCCATGTCCATGTATCAGCTATTTGCAACAACTCAGAGCCATCCGATCATAGATTTAGCCCGGGGTTTCCCTTGATGGCTATGCGGCACAGCACGACAACTTATGCACATCGCGGGTGAAAGTTTGTGCTGCAAGCTTGAGCCCTTCAACCATTGTCAAATATGGATGGAAAGTTGATGCCAAGTCGTCGACACTAATTCCGTATTTTATAGCCAGCACAGCAGACTGAATTACTTCGCCAGCACCTTCTGCCATAATCGAAGCTCCCAGTAATTTTCCTGTACCGACTTCAGCGACAAGTTTAAATAGGCCCTTTGTCTCACGGTTGACGAGCGCCCGGGGAATCGCATCAACAGGAAGAATCGATGTAACGACTTCGTATCCTGATTCTCGTGCCTGTGCTTCGGTGAGCCCCGCTGAAGCTATTTGAGGTGAGGTGAATGTAACTCTTGGAAGGCCTCTAAAGTCAATAACTCTTCCAAACCCCAAGAGTGCATTGTCTACCGCCAAAGCACCTTCATACGCTGAAACATATACGAACTGTGGCGCTCCTGTTACATCGCCAGCTGCATACACGCTGGGATTAGAAGTGCGCAGATGGTCATCAACTACTACTGCACCTCTGGCGTCCGTCTCAATCCCAGCCTGTTCAAGTCCAAGGCCCTCAGTGTTGGGACGACGTCCAGTTGCGACTAAAATCTGATCTACCTCCACGTCGTGGGGTTCAATTCCAATATTAAGATGAATCACACGCCGGCCATCTTTTGTAGATACTCCTGCAATGTTCGCCGACGTATATATCAACGCTCCCTGTGCAGTTAGGAATTCACTAAGTGCCCCAGAGATTTCCGGCTCTTCAAATGGTGCAATACGATTTGCGACATCAATAAAAGTTACCTTTGAACCAAGGTGAAGGAAGAACTGTCCAAGCTCAAGTCCAATGGCATTGGCACCTATGACTGCGATACTGCGGGGAACATCCTTTAGTTCTAGGGCAGTTGTTGAGGTTAGAAACTCAGATTCATTGAGGCCAGGAATTGGTGGTATGCTAGGCGACGCTCCAGTAGCTACGAGAATCTTTGAAGCAGTAACTGGCTTTCCATCCATATTTGACAATG
>JAKBSX010000150.1 GCA_021844725.1 Actinomycetes bacterium
TTTGCGGTCTTTATTTTCCAATCGTACCCCTCCTAAGTTTAATAAAGAAGAGCACGAGCAACAGGCCCTACTCGACCAACTTCACGACTCGCCGTGTAGTCATCCCAGCTATCATACTGTAATACAGCAGCAGCAAAATTCTCTAATGAGGCAGTGCCCCATATAACAGAAATATCGCAATCCTGCCAATAGACCAATGCTACGTCCTCTTTCACTTGAAAACGATTTAAAAATTCAGCGAAAGGTTTAAGAATATCTGCTCGATCAATGTCTCGTACTGACCAATAGTAATTGGGCTGGCTAGGCCAGTACAATCTAATTCCTTCAGCTCGCCAACGACCTCCACTAGCCCAATCAAAATCTCGAAAGCCTCGCCCCACGACCACGACGCAATGCCTCCTTAACGCAATGCCTTTGCTCTCAAGTATGACAACGCTAATAAGGGATCTGCACTCGCAACTAAAGCATCCGATGAACGCCATCGACAATAAGCTCCTGCTTCTCCGGGCGTCCCATCTCCCGCAGGTTTAGGATCTACAGCCGCTTTATCAACAATACAAAAAAACATATGCACGATGCTGTCAGACGCCTTATAAGGACGTGCCAATCCCAAACTCAATAATGCACTTTTGGAGATCCTTATACCCGCTTCTTCATAAAGCTCACGTACTGCAGCTGCCTTAGTCGTCTCTCCGGCGTCTACGCCGCCTGTAATGGAACACGGTTCTAATCCATCACCATGAGCTGGATTACGCTCATAGCGTACCAGAAAAAGCGGCTCGCCACGCGCTTTAACAAGTATTTGTACGCGGGACTCAGCATCTAGCTCATGAGCATACTCAAATCCCTCTCGTTTACGCAGTTCTAACCACCGGACTCGTTTATGCTCGTTATCCAAGATGTGTCACCTGCCTAATCCAGCCAATCATGCTTAAATGCAGGAAGATCATCACCACGACGTATAGCTCGCTTACATGCATGTCGGTATCGTCGCCACTCGTCACGTCGCACCCAGCGATTGCCTTTCCATGGAAATTTTGGGAAACTGTCACTGAGCATACCAAAAAGTTCAGGCGGTATACCAGACTTCCCTAATGGTGTTATTGACGCCGTATCCCAAAGATGTAGATAAAGCCCTCCGCTGATAGTCTCCAACAGGCGCAGACGCCGATTTCGCTTTCTTTGCAACCTCCAGTAACGCGATCCACGCGACATTTAAGACACTCCTACTAAATGGGGTGGCCAACGGAATTCGAATCCGTGCCTCAGGGGCCACAACCCTGTGTGCTGACCGCTAACACCATGGCCACAGGTATAAAATGGCGGATGCGGGAGGACTCGAACCTCCATAGGTGTTACCCCGCTGGTTTTCGAGACCAGTGCCATACCATTCGACCACGCATCCAAACCTTGCCTGCCGCCCATGCTTTCGAAAAGCATGTATTCTAGGCATATTTGCCGGACGCAAAGCCCTCTAACGGGCGGCCGTCAAGGCGGCATAAATCGTTGGCGCTGTGCTCGCTGCTCCGAGCCTATTAACCTCTAGACCTCAAAGGTTTCTAGAGGGATTGCCCAGATCAAAATCTGGAGCGCCAATGTCAACAATGGAGCTACAGACAGGCATCGAACCTGCGACCTGGGGTTTACAAAACCCCTGCTCTGCCAACTGAGCTACTGTAGCAAATTGGACGCTCGGACAGGTGATACGCGCTGTCTTTCACTCGACTTCAAGTCGTTTATCCCGCTCAACGGCTAGACGAGCGTCCAAGAGTTAAAATGGTCGGCACAAAAGACTCGAACTCCCAATACAGGCTCCCAGGTCCAGCGTGTTATCTAAATATGCTGCCAGTGTCATAAAGCACTCGAATAAAACGTTTCAATCAAAATGTACCGATACCAGGGAAATGATCTTTGTCGTGCTTTGTTAATGAGGCGTTTAAAGGTGGCGGGTGTATCGATTAACGATTTCGACTCTGAGTCCATAAAACTGTCATAAAAAATCATATACAGCCCACGATGATTAGAATAAAAGGCGAGCCCATCCCACTGACACACAACATCATACGCGAGCCAACTCGGATCGACTTTCAAATAAACGGCGGAAACACGTGGCTCTGGCATGCCTAGATATTCCAGTTTTGACTTAAAATCCACAATAAAATTGGGTGCTTCCTTTTCTGCTTGTTGAATCCGTCGTTGTTGTGCTATGTCCGCGGCAGTGCAGGCATATGCATATATATGATCAATCGTTTCAGTGTCGCTGGGCTTATCAAGGACTTTCTGGGTTTTACGGAAGAGCTGCATTGGTATTCTCCTTGCTATCCAGATTCGCAATGGCAATCAAAACATTTAACCTAAAAGCGCACACATTGCAGGCCAGTCCTCAATTCGCTCGCATCGGAGTAACAAACGCCATTCATTAGGTTTCGGAACAAATGTATAATCATTACGTACTTGCTGAATGAGTTGCACCGACCACTGCTTAGTATTCAGGTAGGTTGCTAATTCGCAAAGCTCCTCATACGGCAATTCCAGCCCTCGAAAATGATCGTAGCGTAAACTATCTATACAACCGCCATAATAGCATAACGTATCTGGCTCACGACGGTCGAATCCCCATACGCTGTTATCATGCCACAAGGTCCCATCCTCGCAGCCACTACAATAACTAGCAGTCTTAGGCATATTAGCAACCTCCGCAAAAACCAAATTGGCGGTGACTACGGGATTTGAACCCGTGATCTCTCGCGTGACAGGCGAGCGTGTTGACCGCTACACTAAGCCACCAAGATTGGAGCTGACCTTCGGGCTCGAACCGAAGACCTGCGCATTACGAATGCGCTGCTCTACCAACTGAGCTAGGTCAGCATAAGAGATCCAGCCCTACAGCCAGCTTTCCGCCGTCTGAGTTATAGGGAATTAGGGGATTCGAACCCCAGGCGGCTTTTTAGTAGCCGGACGACAATAGCCGCAGAAAGGCACAAACCTCACTATCGTCGTCCCATTGATTATTCTATACCCATCAATAAAACAGGTCAAGCTCTTCCCGTAAGATTTTTATTACCTATTTGCTACCTAGGCTTAAACTTAGAAGCCGCACTCGTATTATTAAAGTTCGTCGGCGTTGCTCCTTGCTGCGGAGGCCGAGATCCTGGCACGGCCGGCGCTACGGGGCTCTTTTTATTCGAGATCGGAGCCGGACCACCCTTCTTCCGCTCTCGTTTTTCTTCTTCCTCGTCCTCTTCATCCGCCTCTTCTTTTTCGGTCGGCTTTGTGTTCAACTTAGGTGCTACCGGAGGCTTCGCTCCTCCCCCGCCGGTAGGCGTACTCCCCCCAATCGGCGGCGTATGCCCTTCACTACCTCCGGGCGTTCCCGGAGTATTCCCCCCTCCAAACCCCAGTTGCTGCTGCTGTTGCGCCATCTTCTCTTGCTGCTTCTGCTGTTCTCGGAACATCCACGCCTGAAATGCATACTGATTGAGCGGCACATCGCCCCATTCATCATTAAACGCTTCTTCATCACGTTCCAACCGCACTTCATTCGGTGTAGCAAGTGCCCACTGGAGACGCTGTATCTGAGTCGCCAGAATCGCATCTTCCTCGGACTTACTCAGTCCCACCCACTCAAACTTAAATCGATCATCAATACGGTCCACAATATGTGACGTGAAACTATCCGCATAGAACTTCATCATCGGAATAAAGCCTTTGTCAAGGGACGCCTCAATCCGGGTTTTCGTCGCATCCGAATCAATCAATGCGCCCTTCGACCCGCTCTTTCGCCAGGCATTTAACTCCGACAAGTCCACGCCATAGACATCACAGATCTGCACCCGGGTCAGTTCTAGTAATTCCCCAAACGCTAAATCACGAGGCTTATCGTGGGTTGTAAGCATCTCAACCGCATCATTCGGCCCCACCGAGAGCACTTGTAGGCGTCCGGCGTTCTGTACACCCGTTCCTAACTGCTGATATGCACGCTGGAAGTCTTCAATGGTCTGTTCATCAAAGCCGTTCCCTTTAAAAATCAAAAGGCCGTCGGGAATACTTCCGCGGCTGAGCACACTTTGTGCCCACTGCATTACAAACAGTTCTGTCGTGACTTCAGATACAATCGTTTCGAGCTCCGATACGCCATAGCCGAAATAGGCTAAATTCGTCTGGGGATTTCGGATCAATAAAATCATTTCATCCGGCGTATATTCAGCGACCACCTGACCCTGAATCGTCTGGATATACTGGATAGGCTCGTCGCTTTCTTGCCCCAAAGGCGTTTGCGGCTCCCACATGTCTGAGATAACAAACTCAATTGTTGCTCCATCTACTGCCCAAAGCTCAGACAAGCGTCCGGCATGATCGTAGACTAACTCTACCGCCGCATTATCAAACGTCATACTATCTTCCACGAGTTTACGCATGAAGATATTGAAGTTATCTCGGCGATCCAACGACTGTTTCCAGCCGGTGTGTAAGAAAAACGATTCGATCTCCTTAGCCGCCGCAGATTCAGACTTCGACATTTCCGCCTTGGGATCTTTTAATCCAATTCGGAAACCACGATCTCCATGAAACAACGGACGCCGAGTGTATGCTGCCATCTGCGACTTTCGCAGATTATAAATAGCTCGTAGCGTCGGAGACCGTACAGCCATCGAGCGCATAATATCGAAACTCAAAAGGGACGGCTTCGACGGCCGTCCCAATTGTAGTGTCGCACTATATGGATCCATTAACCACGATCGATGCTGGTTAGGGTCGTTTAAGAACCGCCGGGCTGCATTCGTTGCCTGTGTGACTACATCGACAACAGCCTTAGGCTGATTATTGCCTCGCGGACGTCGTTTTCTAGCCACTCATCATCCTCTCCGATTAATCCTCATCATCTTCTTGCGAGCCAATGAGAGAACGTTGATATTCTTCACGCGGCAAAAACTCGGCATAACGTCGGGCCCGCCCAATAATTCGTCCGAGCGTCTTATTGCTTACCGCGCCTAAAAACCCATGCTTTACATGCCACACTTCTACCCGATAATCCTCTGCCGTCTCACCTTGCCCACTTTGCCGCGGCAACTGAAACCGCAAACCCGCGTACTCCTCTTCCCAAACGATCTCATAATCTTCCCATTGAAATCGCCCTTCACCTTGTGCCATGATCAAGCCCTCCCTAATTATTCACGATTGCGTCGTCGCGATGTTCCTGAAGGTCGTCGCGGACGCTCTAATGTACGTTGTGCCGGAGGAGCAGGCTCCCCAGCCAAAGCCCGTCGAATAGCCTCAGGGCTTTGCTGAACAGGCCCCTCATTATCAGCAAGCTGCATTAATGCAGCCGGGTTCAATCCACCAAAATTAGGTGCCGGAGTCGAATTCCCTTTAGGCCCGGTCCCGTCCCCCGCCAAGCGTGGCTGCGGCTGCGCAATTCGCACCACGTTGCCCTCTACACGACCCGACTGCCCTCCCGCAATCGCAGTCCCCGGAGGCGCTTCATTCACTTGATTAACAGAAATCGCTTGCTGCGGTCGCGGTGCCTGTTGCACCGGCATTTGCTGTACCGGAGCCTGCGCAAGCGATTCTTCTCCCAAGCCCAATAGTCGACGTAATAATCCTACCGTCTCTTCACGCGTCATCGGACTTCCCAACGCCTGCTCCAACGACGCCTGCGGAAGCGTCATGGTTCGCACCTCCGCTCGTCGCTCCTCTTGCTGCAGAGGCTGAGCATAAATAGGCGTATTTCCAATCCCTAAGAGCTCTCGAAGTTCAGCGACCGTCCCTTCCACCGTCACCCCGTTTACTACGGCACGCACAAATCATAACCTCCTGTATTACGTATCTAACAGCTCTTCTAAAATCAAATGGCTACGAAGTTCTTCGCCATAAGCCCCATCTGCCGCAGCTTTAATGATCCCTCGAAGCCGCTCGACCTCTTCACATAACTCTTTAACATCCTGCCATGAAGCCGCTACAAATTCAGCGGTGCTAGGCGACATATTAAGACCTGCCGATCGCCCTTCATAATAGGGCGAAAACCACAAGCCAATAATAGGAGAAGGGGCCTTTAACTGCGGATGATCCCAAGCCGTCCCAATCGAATATTCCGGCCCAGCCGGCATTCCCACTACTTTACCGGACAGATCTTTCTCCGCCAACTCATTATACGTCAACTCTTCTTCGTACACTTTCCACGGACCCATCGGAGCCGCTTCCCAACGATACTGAATCTCCGCCAACCGCCCGCTGCTCATGCTCATTTAAGCCAACCCCTGTTTCGTCACACGCATCGGCAGCCCCCATAACAGGCACTCTCCACAATAGAACTCTCCATTAGCTCGCGTAATCGTGACCGATTGCCCGCAAGTCCGACACTGATAACCCGTCACTCCGCTCAATTTCACCTTGGGCGTTCCATCCACCCCCAGCTCCATCCAACTCGGCGTAGTCGTCGCTCGCCACCCGCTCGGTTTAAGATCATTGCCAAAAGACTTCCACTCTACCGGATGCGAATCATACAGGCGTATTGCCATCTCCAACGCATCCAACAAGTCATCATGCGCTACTTTCGGGTACTGCAATAGCTGCTGTACCAAAGGGAACACATCATGTCCCCACATCACGCCCGTTTCAGGCTCCGAAACTCCTGGCTCACCCTCAGACGCTCGTCGAATAAAGACCTTCCCCTGTTCAAACCACGGCGACATTGCCGTAATCCGCATCGGCTTATCGCCCTTCGCTCGGATGGGCTGGATCGGCAACGTGCTAATCGACATAATCTGCTGTCGTAAGGCATCCTGGTACGCTACGTTTTCAATCCCAATAACTTGGGGATGCCAACGTGCCGCTCGATCCTGCACCATGCGTACCTGTTCAGGAAAGTCTAGATGCGCCCCTTTACATTCTAACACGACAAACTGACCTTGCGGCGTAATGCCCACCGTCGCCATCGCAAATTCATCGGCCGTATCTTTCTTCCG
>JAKBSX010000151.1 GCA_021844725.1 Actinomycetes bacterium
CGGCTTACTAGCTGCAGTCTCGCTGGTCCCGACTGCGATGGCCCGGCTGGATCCGTATATCTTTAGAAAGATAATTTTGGGAGGATCCAAACCACCCGCAAATATCCCATCCAACACCATGGTTACCTACGGTTTGACGGAGACCGGCTCGGGGGTCGTTTATGACGGTATGCCACTTACGGGCGTCGAATTCAAGGTTGCGTCTTCACAAGAAATTATGCTGAAAGGCCCTATGATTGCGACCCGGTACCGGTCTGGAGCAGCAATTCAGGATGACTTAGGCTGGTTCCATACCGGAGATGCGGGCAGGATCTCACATGGCAAACTAGATGTAGACGGTCGCATTGATGAAATCATCAACACAGGCGGGGAAAACATCTCTCCCGCACTGGTGGAGAGGGTGCTCGAGATGCATCCGAAGGTACACCAGGTCGCTGTAATTGGGCTTCCTGACCCAAAATGGGGCGAAGCAGTGACTGCCGTGGTTATACCGAATCCAAACCATGAAGCCCCCCGGCTCGAAGAACTCCGTGACTTCGTAAAATCCGAACTCCCCCCGCACTATGCACCAACGAGACTGCAGCTAGTAAGCCGAATGCCTACTACGAACCTCGGTAAGATTCAAAAAAACGTGCTTAAAAAACAGCTAGCTGAATGACAGGCCTCTGACAAGTGCACCACCGTCGACTACAAGATTGGTTCCGGTGATCCAGCCTGATAGATCACTCGCTAGGAATAGAGCTGCCCCAGATATGTCCTTCGGTTCCCCGATTCGTTTCAGCGGAAGACTCTCCGCCAATTGTTCGCCCCACTTCTCCCACAGCGCACGGGCAAACTCGGTTTTGACGAGTCCCGGTGAAATCGAATTGACCCTTACGTCTGGCGCGAGTTCGTTCGCCAATTGCCGGGTGAGATGGATCACGCCCGCCTTGGAGACATTGTAAAAGCCGATTCCCTCCTCCACTATCATCCCGCCTATTGAGGCAATGTTTATAGAGCTGGCAGGCCTCTGCCCGCGGCTCCAGAAATTCGACCAAAACTCCGAAGTCCACATCTGAACCGCCTCGAGATTGACTTCCAAGATTTTCCTCATCGCTGAAAGTTCAAGATTCACTGTTGAGCCAAAATACGGATTCGCTGCCGCACCGTTGACCAAAATGTCAACAAAACCAAATTCGCCTTTGCACTGGGCCACTACATGCTGGAGTCCAGCCGGATCTGAAACGTTTGCAGCTATCCAACTTGCCTTTTCAGCGCCCGCTTTATTATTGATTTTTTGAGCTGCTGCACGAAGCTTCTCCGATTTGCGCGATACCAGGATGACTGTGGCACCCGAAAGAGCAAAGCTTTCCGCAATCGCCTCACCAATGCCACTCGAACCTCCGGTTATGACTGCAACCTTATTACTTAGACTGATCTCCATACTGAAACTTTAGGCTCAGTTATGACAGCTTCGCTAGACATGGAAGGTTATTCATGAACCATCTCGCCAACCAGTCCAGTCCCTATCTCGTCCAGCACAAGGACAATCCGGTTGATTGGTGGCCTTGGTGCACCGAGGCTCTGGACCTGGCAAAGTCAATGGACAGGCCAATATTCCTTTCGATCGGCTATGCCTCATGCCACTGGTGCCATGTCATGGCTCACGAATCCTTTGAAGACCCCGAAACCGCCGCCTATCTAAATGACCATTTCATCTCCATTAAAGTCGACAGGGAGGAAAGGCCCGATATTGACGCTTTATACATGGAAGCGGTTCAGGCGATAACCGGCTCCGGAGGCTGGCCGATGAGCGTGTTCCTGACGCCAGATGCCAGACCGTTCTACGCAGGCACATACTTCCCTCCCCGTAAAACCGGAGGAATGTCCAGCTTTACGTCGGTACTTGGCGCACTGAACGACGCCTGGAAGAACCGGCGTGACGAAGTTGAGCAGCAGGCAGATCAAGTCCGCTCGGCGATCGCTTCACGGACATCGGTTGGAAAGCGAAGCTTCAACATTGGAACCGGCAGGGGCCAAGAGTTCTTGGAAACCGCTGCAACCATGTTGATGCAATCTTTCGACGGCAAATGGGGCGGATTCGGCCCCCCGCCAAAATTCCCACAGACGAATCTTATCGAGCTACTCTTCAACCACTATCTGATATCCCACGATTCGCAAGAACTCATGGCGGCTTCCTTAACTCTGGACGCGATGTGTTCAGGGGGCATTTTCGACCATATTGGCGGGGGCTTCGCCCGCTACTCAGTCGATGAAAAATGGATGGTTCCTCATTTCGAGAAAATGCTCTACGATCAGGCACAGATGGCGAGAATCTTTGCAATCGGCTGGGCTCTGACCAAAAATCCCGGCTGGAAACAAGTGGCCACTGAAACCGTCGAATACGTGCTGCGTGATCTGCATGCAAATGAAAGTGGACTCTTTTCAAGCCAAGATGCCGACTCCGAGGGGGTGGAGGGTAAATACTATCTTTTCACCGTTTCAGAGCTGCGCGAGATTCTGGGAGACGCTGCAGATGAATTCATCGAACACTACGGAGTCACGAGTCGGGGAAACTTCGAGGGCTCCAACATACTCTCCCTCCCGAAGAGAGGAGACCTGACTCGCACTACTGAACTGGAAGCAGCCAGGCAACGGGTGCTCGATGCCCGCTACAAGAGAATTCCACCTGCGCTTGACGATAAAGTGATCCTGGAATGGAATGCCATGTTCATTTCGACACTTGCGCAAATTGGTTTCATGATGGATCGCGCAGACTGGATAGCCAAGAGCGAATCACTCGTGCAGTTCCTGGAAAACAATATGAGACCTAGTGGAAGATGGATGAGGATATGGCATCAAGGCTCAACGTCCCAGCCAGCCTTTGCATCTGACTACGCCCATACTCTGGATGCCTATACGCGGCTTTATGAAGCGACCGGAAAGGCAAGATACCTGGCCAGCGCCCAAACCACACACTCCAGCTTCTGGATCTTTTCGAAGACAGGGAAAACGGGGGATTCTTTACCGTCGGAGAGGACCAGGAAATGCTGATAGTGAGAACTAAAGACCTCTTTGACGGAGCGATACCATCAACTAACTCAGTCGCCGCGCGAAGTCTCGCACGCCTCGCGAAGCTGACCGACAGCCGCAGATTTAGAGAATCAGCAGGCGGCACGGTCGAACTCTTGGCTGAGGTTCTTGCCCGCCATCCAAGCGCGTTTCCGGTACTCGTTCAAGCCGTCCCTCTGCTCAGCGCCGAATCTCAAGAGATTGTGATACCCGGCAATCAATCTGATCTTATAGATCAGCTCAAGGGCAGATGGTTTCCAAATGCAGTCATTGCCTTTGGCGAGGAATACCCCTCACCGTTATGGTCGGGGCGCCAGCGGGGATTCGCGTATATTTGCCGAAGTTTCAGCTGTCTCAGGCCAATATCACAGCCGTCCGAGTTTTCTAACGCACTAGATTCACTGCTCTAGATATTTTTCTATGCATCTACGGGATTATTATCAGGACTGACATGAATGCAATAAGGCCTAGCTTCGGAGAAGACACCTCGCTGGATATTTCCGTTCTCGCAAACTATGGCAGCGAGATATTCGGAACAGATCAGAACACCAACGCCTTCGTGCGTTTTGATGTCGAACCAGAAAGATTTGCATCTCTCCCCTTCAACCCTTTTGCACTCTGGAAAATCCGTCTGAGCGATGAACCAAGCATCTGGGATCCTGCCAGACCCGAACTGATCGGGGTTACCGAGATCGTTCCGATAGGTCAAGTCCACAAGAAGAGGGTTATCTCCCAGCTTTGCAAAGAGTGCTCAAGTCCCAGATCGATGCCAATTCTTGGTTTCAATGGACCATCTATCTCCTATGGGCAGATCACCGGTCGATCACCTTCTGTAACCGTCATTGAGCTAACGAAAAGGCAGGCTATCCGCAAGAACAGCTACGGCGAGATCACGATCAGCTTTCCGTGGAGCCAAATCATCACTTCGCTACCGCTCGGAAATGAAGCCGAACGCCTTATTTTTGAGAAGGCTGACCGGCCACTGAACTCCGACAGAGAGATCGCTTCAGTTCTGGGATTCAAACCGAAATATATGGTTGTCGCCCTCGCGAAGCCTAGGGGCGGATACTGTCGAAAGATAGCCGTCGGACTGCTACCCGAAAAAATATCCAGGAAAACTGCCAAGATCCTGAAAGCAAGACAGCTCAATTTAGCCAATTCGACCCGCAGCCAAAATGACTCAGCAACGATTATCAGCGACATCGAGGATGAATAGGACAGATTATTCAGCGATGCGGAAGATTCCAAAGATAGGCGTGGAAAAGGCTTCACGTACGGCCCAGATCAAAGACATGCTGGGAAAGTAAATACTGTCCTGCAGGCACACAATCCAATGCCTAGCGCAACATGTGCAAAATAAATCTCAGAACCCGATAAAGAATTACAAATAAAATGACATCCAGGAACATTCGGAGCGGCAGCA
Organism: Actinomycetes bacterium; assembly: GCA_021844725.1. The sequence continues at coordinate 4,475 of JAKBSX010000151.1, forward strand.
ACACCAGCCAAGCCACCATCCCAGACAGCGCTGTCAATATCGCGAATCCCACTGCCACAACGATAACTGGCCCGAGAATCGCCAATCCGCCTCGTCTTCGATGCCGGATTCCGCCATTCACGATCTGAACCTCGCTGCGGCGTATCTTTTGCCAAGGTTTGTAAGAACTGTATTCGGGCAGCTCCCGCAGGCATTGATGCAGGTCGGCATAGGTTCTTGCCGCCATAGCCGCGCTTAGGCGATCTGAAAGCTCGGAGATGGTTAAACGGCCCTCCGCTGCCGCCTCCCTGAGAAGATTGGCAACATCCGCCCTGTCTGCGTCTGACGCCCGAGTTGTCATCCACCCTCCGTCCATAGGTACATGATGGCACCTTTGAAAGAACTATTAACGTCACAACAGGTCAATTATCCTCAATTTTTCAGCTGGACCGAAATCGGACTTGAGCAGCCAATCCATAAATTGGCCACCTGAATAAAGAAGTCAGAAACCGCAGACCTGGAAAGATCAGTCTGGCCAAACTGCAGGCACGGTGGCAGGTCCGATTAAATGCCGGTCGAATTGTCGACGCAAGAATGCGGATGATAGCCGCTTGGAGAGCAACGCCAAGGCGCGCGCTAAGTTATAGGCTCGGGTGTTTAGGTGCAACGAGGGTGACAAATCCTCGAGCGGACTCGCCGCCGAAGCAAGTTCATACCTGAACATGGTGAGAGGGTTTTGGAACCAGGGCTTCTGTAATTCCAGAAGTCACAGCCGCAAGATGATTCACGGCAAACTAAAGACTTCGGTACATTTGCCTGGCTCCGCATCGCACATGCCGAAACAGCCTCCTACAAAACACTCGCACTCAAACCCATTCGCCGTTTAGACCGCAATATGATTTTTGCGCAACACCGAAGTGCTCCCCCTGCCAAGTTCCACCTGCATCTCCATTAGATCGCCTGCTACTAGATTCCCAAAAGACTCGTTCAGTTCAAGCTCGATAGTCGAGTTGTCCGCGCGTAAGATTGCCACTCGAAATGTACCAAGGTCGATGCTGTCCCCTACATAGCAGAGTGCGTGAAGTGTTACTCCCGCATCGGTAATTTCAAACTGAAAACTCGGTTTAGCTCTTGTCGTAATAACCTTGGATTCGATCACCCGGTGGCCCGAACTCTTGAAGGCAACCGCAAATCCCTCCTCGCGCAGCTCTGCCAGATCACTCACTGCGTCAAACATTCCACGTGGGTTTGCTTCGACACCCAGAATATTCTCATAGCCTAAGATTTGAGCTACTTCCACGCTGCCCGGATCTTTCAACAGCTCACCAACGGTTCCCTCAGCAATCACAACCCCGTCATCAATAATTGCCAATGATTCAGACAGGAATGCCGCCTCTGTGATGTCATGGGTTACGACGATTAGGTAGAGGTTCAGACCCATAACCAGATTGCGGACAAACCTTATTTGCCTGTCTCTCTCAAACCGGTCCAGTGCGCTGAACGGCTCGTCGAGTATAAGAAGATCCGGACCTGCTGCAAGAGAGCGAGCGAGGGCCACGCGCTGTCGCTGCCCGCCCGAAAGGGTCGAGACCCTTCGATCCAAGAGCGGAACGATTCCAACCTGATTTGCCACCACTAAGATCCTTCTCTCGATCTCGGCGCCCTCCTTGACTCCGCCAGCCCATCGCACCGAAGCCGCCATTTGCGCATAAACATTTAGATGGTCGAAAAGGCCCTGACCCTGGGGAACATAGGCTATCCTCGGAGTCTCGACGCCGCCCAGATCAAGTTGCCCAGTTAAAGACGGCGCAAGTCCGGCAATGCTGCGAAGAGTCATGGACTTCCCAGCTCCCGAAGGACCTGTTATCGCAAGTGACCGGCTGTCCGTGGCGACTTCTACATCCAGTGCAAATCCCCCAATATGTCCGTTCACACCGATTTTTATATGATCACTGCCGCTGTTAGCCGGAGGCTCTACGGGCAGCGGCAATTCCTCATGTCCCACCCCCCGGGGATTTCTAATTCCCAGCACCAGCTTTGACGGAACAATGATCCTAGTTATAACGGCCACAGCCAGAAACGAAATAACCAGAACTGCGGCGACTGGAAGGATTGCCGTCCTGAGTCCGGATCCCGAGAACTGTGCAAAAATCATTACTGGTAGCGACGTCGGATGATACGCTACCAGCACCGTAGCGCCAAATTCGCCGAAAGCCCGAAGCCAACCCATCATCACAGCAGTCCGGACTGACTTGATCGACAGAGGAAGTTCGATTCCCACAATTCGGCGCCAGTTCGGAATGCCCAGTAAATACGACACCTCAAACACTTCTGGTGAAAGTGCAGAAAACGCTGCACGCGTACCCTCGACAACGAATGGCATTTCGACGAACAATTGCGCAAGAACAATTGCTGCCATCGAACTGACAAGCCTTCCATGAAACAATTTTCCAATGGTGG
>JAKBSX010000152.1 GCA_021844725.1 Actinomycetes bacterium
TGCGCATGGTCCGGATCACCGTATTTCCTTTCGCGTCTTTCGCATAAACGGGTGTTTCAGTGCCAACGAGTTCGTCTATCCGTACCGCATTGCGACCGTCCGCCGTAGCCACCAACGTATCGCCGGTAAAGCAAGGGTTCGAGCCATTTATCCGTCCAGCGTTTGGCGTGGTGTGCCAGTGATTGATTGTGGTATCGAACTGAAGACCTGGATCAGCACATTCCCACGCTGCCTGGGCAATCTGGCGCATTAGGTCACGGGCGCGCATGGTGCGAATTACTCCGCCTGTTTGTACTGCCAGTAGTTGCCATTCTTTATCTTCAAGTACGGCTTCCATAAACTCATCGCTGACCCGAACTGAGTTGTTGGCATTTTGGTACTGGACGGAAAATCCATCCTTACCGTCAACACCCATGTCAAAACCAGCGTCTCTGAGTGCCCTGGCCTTGTGCTCCTCGACCGCTTTACACCAGATAAATTCTTCAATATCTGGATGGTCGATGTTCAAGATTCTCATAGCGGCAGCTCTGCGCGTTTTTCCACCAGACTTTATAGTGCCTGCCGACGAGTCCGCACCACGCATGAAGCTCACTGGGCCAGAAGCAGTTCCACCGCCTTTTAGCAATTCCTTAGATGAGCGAATCTTGGATAGATTGACTCCTGATCCCGATCCACCTTTGAAGATCAGTCCTTCTTCCCGATACCAGTTCAAAATGGATTCCATGGTGTCGTCAACGGAAAGAATAAAGCAAGCAGATGACTGTTGTCGTTCTCCCTCTACCCCGATGTTGAACCATACGGGCGAGTTGAATGATGCCATTTGATGAACCAGTATGTAACTCAGTTCATCCATAAAGATCTTTGCTTGCTCGTCATCTACCAGGTATCCATCTACAACACCACGAGCTGTAATTGTCTGCACTACACGGTGAATGACCTGGACAAGGGAATGTTCCCGTTCGGGAGTACCCAAGGCTCCCCTGAAATACTTCTGCGCCAAAATTGTTGATGCGTTTAGTGACCAGAACGAGGGCACATGCACGCCCTTCTGTTCGAAGACGGCGGAGCCGTCTGGTCGGGTGATAGAGATATCGCGGTATTCCCATTTGATGCCGGAATAAGGTCCGTCCATCCCTTTTGTGAAGTGACGTGTCAGCATGATGCTCCTCCATGTTCACCGATTTAGAAATCGGTTGGACAATGTGTCCTTATCTATATGTATGCACGAGCTTCACATCTCGAAAATTTCCAGCGTTTAGCGGCACTGAAACCCCTTCAAAAAAAGATCTGTTTTGCGTGCATACATATAAAGCAGTGGATTTTCGAAAAGGAGGTTTTGATGGATAGTGATGGTACCGAAACGCACAAGGAGGGTATTTCATGAGCGCCCAGGCCATGAGTTGGGTCTTCGAGTCGTCTCCATATTCTGGGGAGCTCCGAATCATCCATCTCGTTATCGCCGATATAGCAAACGATCTATCCGACAATAAGTTCTGGCTCGGCGAGAAAATGCTGGCGGCCAAGGCCAACTGCTCCATAAGTGCGATCCAGCGGGCAGTAACACGCATGGTCGAAGATGGCTACCTCGAAATGGTTGAGAGCAGTCATGGGCCTGGAAAACCCAACGCGTACCGATTTCTGATGCCTCCAACAAGGCAACCGCAAGAATCAAGCAGGAGGGAGGACTGGAAATCATGAGCGTAAAAGCCACGACCTGGGTATACGAGAACTCACCCTATACAGGAATTTTTTTCACAGTTCATCTCGCAATTGCCGATATAGCCAATGATCTATATGACAACCGATTCTGGCTCAGTGAAGAAGCGTTAGCAGCTAAGGCACGCTGCTCCACCCGTACTGTCGAGCGAGCAAAAGCACGCTTGGTCAAGGACGACTATCTCGAAGTAGTTGATGGTCGTCACGGGCCGGGAAAAACAAATGAATACCGCTTCATGATGCCAACTCGACAGGAGATAACAGGCGACAACCTGTCGGGTGTTCAGGAGATAACAGGCGACAACCTGTCGGGTGATCACCCGACATTTGGGACAGAACACCCGACAAATGAAACAGAACACCCGACAAATACGGCATCCTCTCTATATATAAACTCAAGGGAACGTAAGTTAACCCAAGATTTAACTCAACTTAACGCTGAGCGCGAAAAATCTGATAAGTCACAAACCCTTCCTGGGCTAATCGGTGAAGAGTCTTCGGAAAACACGAACGATGCCGGCATAGCTCCGCTGACCGCCAATGGAAAGACCACCAAACCTCGGAAGCGGGACTTGCTGTTTGACGCGATGGCGGAGGCTTGCGGACACGATCTCGCGCAGTTGACCAAATCGAGTGCAGCAATGATTGCGAAGGCCACGTCCGAGATTCGTCCAATTTGCAAAACGCCCGATGAGGTCTGGGAGAAGGCCGCAATTTACAAGAAGCTACACCCCGACTGGGTGTTGACGCCTTCGGCACTGGCAAAGTACTGGAGTTCGCTAACACCGGAACAAGTTGACAACCAGGGGTCAGATAAGTATCGGGTTCACAGGGAATTCGAGGCTGAAATCCTAGCTAAACTAGCAAGAGAGAACCCGACTGCCTCCGTGGATGCTCTCAGATCACCAATATTGGCCGAAACCTCAGAAGAGGTAGGAATCTATACCCCAATTCATAAACCCCGCCCAGAACGGCCTTCAGGACCCTCTCGGACCGAACACACGTTCGATGACTTCTTCGATGACGACGAGGATCGCTATACCTACGATTCGGATGTCAGGGGAGACGGATGCGATTGGGGAGACGGCGATGATGCGTAAGCACACCGACCCGATTTACAAATGCGGAATATTCTGGTGTGACCACTGTGAAATTTGGGGTTATCCAAAACAAGCTCTGTGGTTGAACAAAAACCTAATCCTGGCTGAGTTCGATGGGTGTGAGCACACTTCTCAATGGAGAATTGTCGATATAAATCTGCCATACGACCAGTCCCGTTGCCTGGCTACAACCAAGAAGGGCTCGCGTTGTAAAAACAAGCCTTTCGACGGATTCTTTTGTAACCGCCATGTGGTTGGCCACGCCAGAGTGCCAAAGCCTCATGAACAATAACAATGGCAGTCAAATAGATGTTGAAAAACCTGGCAGCAAACAGGTGCTACCCCCACACAGGAGTTGACAAGATGAAGCTAGACAAGGTATATTGTCTGTATGCGGATCGGTAAGCCAGCGTATAACCACGGGATTGCCGAAAGCGATATTTGGCACGGCCTCCGCAACGCCGTGAGACAGATCCAGGTAGATCAGGATTTGACAATGCTTATTGGACCGGCGATGGATGGGACACTACTTGAGATTGGAGTTCTCGATTTCGACGGAGAAGATCCGGTTGTTATTCACGCGATGGTACTCCGCCCAAAATTCCATCGGTTTTTATAGCGAAAGGTGACGATGATGCGACATACAGAAAATGAGATTGAGGAAGCTGCTAGTCGGTTTGAGAAACTTGCTGACGAACTTGATCCGGCAACCGTTGAAGTTGACAAGATAGACGACCTTCAGGAGGTTGCAGCAGCGTCTGAGGCGGTACATGCAGACGAAGTACGACTTCGGGAAGCTGTTGATGTTGCGAGAGAACACGGCAGGTCATGGAACCATATTGCCGTGGCACTAGGGGTATCGAGGCAAGCAGCTCGCCAGCGGTTTTCGCACTCTGAAAAACGCAGCGTGTCTTGATGGAATCAACTGCGGAGTGGCGTCGCCAACGACGATGTAAACGCTTCACAAATACCTAAAATCACTGTTCGGGAAACTTCAATGATTGTCACACTTGGTCGCTATCGTGTATATTTCAGTATGTGTCGTTTGCTAGGAGGCTTTCCGTCATGATAACTGCAATGCAAGTGGCTGCCTATTTTCTCTCAAAAGTTGACGACGAGTTAGGCGAAGGTATCACGAACTTGAAAATGCAAAAGCTGGTTTATTATGCTCAAGCATATCATTTGGCAATTTTTGGCATTCCACTTTTCGATGAAGAGATCCAAGCCTGGCAACATGGTCCAGTAGTCCCTGATCTATATCGGAAATTCAAGCGGTTTAATTCTGGACCAATTGATGTAGATGATTACCTGCCAGCTATCGATCAAGGACTCTCTGAAGACGTAAGAGAGTTCCTTGATGAGGTTTATGAGCAGTTTGCACAGTTTTCTGCCTGGCGACTAGCCGACATGACGCATACAGAAGATCCGTGGAAAGAAGCGATATCTACTAGAGATCATGTGATCTCTCACGATTCAATGAGAAACTTCTATAAAGCGTTCATTACTGTCGAAGCATGAGTGGCCGCAGTGGCCAATCGTAGGATCAATGGCAGTGGATTCAATCCAGAAAGCAAACGAATTGGGCTTGCCTCAAGGAATGTAGATTCATCGGCAGGTGTTCTTGAGCTGCATCCCGTATTTTGCCTCAAGTGCATCGAACCAAAGTGGGGCCTCTCCAAATGTACCAAGGACCAAAAGGTTGCCCTCCTTACGACTCTTCACGAACTCAGCCAAATGACGTGGTCGCAGATTCTTCATGCTCCAAGACACGGGAAAGGCTCGGAAAAAATCGTCGTAAGTTCCTTAAAGGCTTCGATTCCACCCCAACTCAAAGATATCGAGGATATCCAGTGGAGGGCATTCAGATTTTTTGGACAGGCTCCGTTTGTTGGTTACAGAGATCATACGCATAAAGGTCTATTCCATATCGTCTGGCTCGATATCAACTTTCAACTCTACAATCACTGAACGATACGTGTGGAAGAGCTTTCCCCCGTTTTGGTAGGTCAAGGCTGTCTACCACCGACTTCCAACACGCCCACATTCCTAGATTCAGCCATCGAACGACGAAGGGTTAAGCTCAAATCTCAGCCCTTATCTCATTTTTAAAGTAGTAGCGCATTAGTTTCCACTAAATGTCGGGCAATACGGCTGCCCGTTTTGCACGGCACACGATATTCCGACCAAGTACTTCGTAGGCATTGCAGAACTCGTATAAGGCGTTCCGGTGATGGTTTCTGTTTTAGTAACTGGCACCGAAGATGCAACCGAACCATTGACCGTAGTGACCTTGTTGTAGCTCACAGTGGCGCTCCAAGAAGGAATGAGAACGAGCTGCACCGACTGCTGTGCTACGGCCCACTGATCGAAAGTTGTTGTTGGCAAGATTCCAGGATTGACGTTGCAAATATTTTGACCCCAGAAGAAGTTGGCATACTTCCAAGGTGACCCCGAATAGTCAGGAAATGACGGACTTGTCGGAGGTATCAACGGTGTAGTTGGAGTGGAGCAGAACGAACCGTCAACTATCTGCCCAGTCGTCGTGTTCTTTATTTCCGGCTGAACCCCAAGCAGTGTTTCATTGCTCAGGTGAATATTGCTATCGGTAACCTTGGTTACCACGGGAACGACGCTGGTGTTATATCCCACAATCTGCCAAACGTAATAGGTATAGGTCTGCCAATGGCTCGTGTTGACCCAATACTGGTAACTTTGCCAATGGCTCGTGTTCACCCAATACTGGTAACTTTGCCAATGGCTCGTGTTCACCCAATAGGAATAATATTGCCAATGGGCTGTGGAAATCCAGTGATAGTCTGAAGCCCAGTGGGCGGTAGATACCCAGTAGGAATAGTACTGCGTATAGCTTGTGTTTATCCACTGGTAGTAATATACCCAATAACCACTGACCCATTGCCGCCCCATGAAACAAGGCCCGCCATTTCCATTCGGGTTATAGACACATGTCCAATAACCAGGCTGCCAGTAACTGGCAGGGGCCCAGTACCCGCTATACACAGTGTGCCAACCAACTTGCCAGTAACCAGTCTCGGCCCACCAGGTATGCAATTGCCAATAACCACTGTTGACCCAAGTCTGGCCTGTGGCCCAATAACCACTAGATACCCAAGTCTGGCCTGTGGCCCAATAACCACTAGATACCCAAGTCTGGCCTGTGGCCCAATAACCACTGTTGACCCACTCTTGGCCTTGATATGCAACATTTCCATAAACCGGCGTAGTAACTGTTTCATTTGTAGTGTTAGTGCTTACCACCTGATTAGGAATCTGGCCTGATCCTCCAGCTTGAGGAACGACATTGTATTCGGTTGGTGTATTCACCCACATGGCATTGTTCGGAAACATGGAAGCACCCTGGATCCCAGGGCCACTTCCATTTAAGTTCAGAGTCGCTGCATAAGCAGTAGGTGACACAACTAGAACCATAAAAAAGATTAAAGGTAAAGCAGCAACGGGCACTAATTGCCACAGACGATTACCCCGTCGATTCTTATTATCTAAGTTACCTCTGCCCATTGCCATCTCTTTCTGCCATTAGTTCCGACTAATGCTCGCATGTCGTATATCTATACATATGCACGAGCCTCAAATCACCTAGTGGAATGCCCCACATGAAGTGATGCCCTTGTCGTACGTCACTGGAGCGGATGAGTTGGGTGAACTTGAGAACACATTTTTCCCTGCGAACACAGTTGAAGGTCCAGCCGTCATCACAAAACCCATTCCCTTGGCTGAGACAGGCTTGTTGTTGAGAATGTATGCCACCGAACTGGGCGTACAAAAGGCTTGGAGATTAGTTCCGCTTACCGCAAGAGCGCCAGTCGGAGCGGCTCTAAATTCCAAAATACTGGGATAAACTAGGTCACCCCCGCTCGAGGTGGTGACCCCGTATTGATGGCTAGAACCGCTACTCAGCGTATTGAGAGAAGTGGCATTAACGGAAGTTGGAGCGACATTGACTAGTTTGCTCCCAGGGAATAACTTCTGGAAATAAGGGTAGAAAAAACTAATGATGTAACTCTTGAGCGCCATAACACCAACGGCTGTTT
>JAKBSX010000153.1 GCA_021844725.1 Actinomycetes bacterium
AGTACGGCGCTTACGATAGGTCCATTTGATTTTACGATCAACCAATTGCTCATTATTTTGGTTGCAGCTATAGCTATGGTCAGCATCCATTTATTGTTGACCAAAACCTCACTGGGCAAAAAGATGCGCGCAATGTCTGACAGCGTAGAGCTTGCCAGAATTTCCGGGATTGATACTAAGTCAGTGACGAGATGGACATGGTTTATTTCAGGCGCTTTGGCTGGACTAGGTGGAATTGTGCTCGCACTCAATACTGTGGTTTTCCAGACAACGACTGGTGACCATTTCCTTTTCGTTATCTTTGCAGCCGTCATCTTAGGAGGTATTGGTCAGATTTATGGAGCAATGCTTGGAGCGCTAGTAATCGGTCTAGCGATGGAAGTGTCTGTTGTTGTTATCCCTTCTGCATATACCGAATATGTTGCCTTCGCAATACTTGTCCTGATGCTCCTCTTTAGGCCGCAAGGCTTGATTGCAACGCAAGGGAAGGCATAAAGATGCAATTTTCGAAGCTTGACATAAAGGTTGTGAAATAATGCAAATTATTCTTGGTTACGCTGCCACCATCCTAGTATTTTTCTTTACCTACAACATTTTCACGCTGGGCCTGAATATTCAGTATGGTTATGCAGGAATCTTAAACTTTACCGTCATTACTTTCATGGCGGCTGGGGCTTATATCTCAGCAGTGTTTGTATTGCCTAAAGCTAATGGTGCGACAGGCGTGCATTATATACTTGGACTTAGCTGGCCTTGGCCTCTTGCGGCACTTGTTGGAGCAGCTGGGTCTGGTTTACTCGGTTATTTGATAGGTCGAATTGCCCTAAAGTCTCTCCGAAGCGACTATCTGGCAATCGTTACCCTTGCCTCTGGATCGATCCTTTACGGATTAGCCGGCAATGAGATTAAGGGATTTGACGGCTGGGCCGGGCTCTTCAATGTACCGCAGCCCTTTGCAGGTGTAACACACTTTTCGCCTGTGGGTTATTCGTGGTTCTTTGTCCTGATTTCGGGAATTTTGATGACGCTACTTTGGCTGTTTGCCAACCGACTTTACGCTTCGCCATTAGGCCGGGCAATGCGAGCAATCAGAGAAGATCAGGATGCTGCCGAGACCTTTGGAAAGAATAGCTACAAAATTCGCATGATTGCGATGGTTATCGGCTGCATTTTTGTCGGGATCGGCGGGATGTTGACTATCGGATATATAACTGCACTTTCTCCCGCAGGATGGACCACCGGTGAAACTTTTGTAGTTTGGGCAGCCCTGCTTGTTGGTGGCCGTGGGCGCAATATAGGTGCAGTAGTAGGTTCATTGCTCGTAGCAGTTGTATTCAATGAGTCCACCCGGTATTTGCCTCAAATTCCGAGCCATCCAAACCTGATCCCCAACCTGCGTTTCGTAATTATTGGGTTCCTTGTCATCTTCGCAGTGTGGTTTAGGCCGCAGGGAATTTTAGGTGAGAAGAAGGCTCAGTTCTATGAGCTTCCTTTGCCGGACTTAAAGAAAAAGCTTGAATTGACCAGTTCTAGCAGTGGAGAGGCAAATTAATGGTGCAGGGAATGATGAGTACCAACAGTGGCGACGCGATTCTGAAGGTAGAGAATCTCGTGAAGAGCTTTGGTGGGGTTGCCGCCGTAAATAATTGTAGTTTTGAAGTCCACAGCGGCTCGATTACCGGCCTTATTGGCCCCAACGGTGCTGGGAAATCAACAGTGGTAAACCTCATTTCCGGCGCTATCAAGCCTGACTCGGGACAGGTGTTGTTCAATGGGGAGGTAATTTCTGGAAGGGCGCCTCACGAGATTGCGTCCAAAGGATTGATCCGGACCTTCCAAATTTCCAAAGAGTTCCCAGACATGACGGTGCTTGAAAACTTGGTTGTGGCGGCAAGGAACCAAGCCGGCGAGAAATTGATGAACGTAATCTTTCGTCCATCGATAGGTAAACGGGAGGTGCAGAAGATAGTTGACAAGGCTCTTCTTACGCTCGATACCTTTGGTCTCTATCCTCTTAGAAATGAGTATGCCGGAAACTTATCTGGAGGCCAAAAAAGACTCCTTGAGCTGGCAAGAGGCATAATGGCTGAGCCAGACCTACTTCTGTTGGATGAACCGATGGCAGGTGTCAACCCTGCATTGATCGAGAAGTTGGGCGAGCACATAGTTGAGCTAAACAAGACGTTAGGTGTGACCTTTGTGTTAGTAGAACACAATCTTGAAATCGTGGAAAAGATCTGTAACGAAGTTATAGTCGTGGCCCTGGGGTCGACACTCGCAGTTGGCACAATGTCCGAACTGCGCAAGAACCAGTCAGTAATCGAAGCTTATTTGGGAGGTGACGTCCATGAGCGTGTTGGTAGTTGAAAAACTTACTGCTGGTTACGGCAAGAATCCAATTGTATGGGATGTCAAATTGCAGGCCAAGGTCGGCCAGGTAGTTGCTATCGTAGGGCCCAACGGGGCAGGTAAGTCTACTTTATTGAAGGCCATCTTCGGCCTAGTAAACATCGAGGGCGGGACCATATCATTGGATGGTGAGGACGTAACACACGTTCCTTCTCACGTTTTAGCGCAGTCAGGCATGGCGTATGTACCTCAGGTAAACAATGTTTTCCCGACCATGTCCGTAGAAGAAAACCTCGAGGTCGGTGGTTTTGTCGGCAAGATAGACATGGCCAAAAGAATCAAAGAAGTTCTTGAAATCTTCCCTGATCTCAATACTGCCCGGAGCAAAAAGGCCGGCCAATTAAGTGGTGGTCAACGAAATATGTTGGGTATGGCCCGAGCACTTATGGCCGATCCGAAAGTCATCTTTCTTGATGAGCCGACCGCTGGTTTATCTCCCGCTTACGTTGATGTTGTTTGGCGACAAGTAAAAACTATTGCCGAGCTTGGAACCTCCGTAGTCGTAGTTGAGCAGAACGTTGATAGAGCTATTGCAAACTCAGAGTGGGTCTACGTACTCGTGGCGGGTCGAAATAGAGTTGACGGTTTGTCAGAAGTTGTGTCCAAGCTCGATCTTGGCGAGATCTTCCTTGGAGCGGTTGCGCCAGTTGATGGAGAGGGGGTTCTTCATCTCTGATGCAACGGCTTTTTCACTGGGTAACCACCTGCTGATAGGGGGAATGGACCGCGAAAGTTGCCTGGGACTTTCGCATGCGTCTTTTTGTAGTCCAGGTTGATCGTAAAATCAAATGGACCTATCGTAAGCGCCGTACTTTGCTTTAGCGGGAACTTTTGGAATCCAACTCCGAAAAATATCTGTAAAAGGTTATCCAGAACAAGAGAGAGTCCAAAAGTTACGATAAGCATATAAAAAATACTTTTGCGACGCTTTGCAAAGGGCTCGAAAATCAGTTCATTGACGACTACTGCCAACAAAGCAGTCAACACAGTCCCGATTACAGCCGCAAGAATAAATGGGAAATGCAACTTTGCGGCAAAGAGCCAAGTCATTAACATGCCAAATGACAGATAAGCCCCATATGCAAAATTCACAAAGTTAGTAACCCCAAACTGCAAACTCAAACCAACTGACATCAGAGATAGCACCGAAGAAGTCACTATCCCAAAACCGATGGTTAGCAAAAAAAGTTTCACCTCTAGCGCCTTTCTGAACGGTTTGACTCGATACTGATAAATCTTTGACAAATTCCTATGCAATGCATAAGATCGATCAACTCTGTTGCCTCTTAGTAAGAACTTTCATAACTGAGTTCTAATGGCTGAACAACTAACTAGTCTTCTTGTGACCAAATTCACAACTTTTTACCATTTTTAATGTTTTTCCCATAAAACCCACAGGCTTGCCATAGAATTTTTACAGTGATAGTTTTTGATCGAGGGCGTGAAAATGAAGTCAGAACTAGGTAGAAGAAGCGTTCTCACCCTTCGGGCAAGAATTGCAGCTACAGTACTTTTAGCCTCGATTGTTTGCGCCTTGATAGCGGCAATACTAATTGGTGCGGTAATGCTCGAACAGCAGAAGAAATTCGAGACCCAACGTATCAACGAGGCATATTCTGTCGCGACTTCAGATTTGGACCTTGGCAATTTAGTTAGTTTGGATAATGGCTTACCAACCATCAACCAGAATTCAGTTCCTATGGTTCGTACACTCTGCCATGCAACGGGAATTGGCCTTGTACTTATTCCCAGTTATGTAACCGCAAACCCATTTGCAGCCAAGACCAACTTCGCCCAAGACTCGCCTGTTTTCCAGTCCGGGACAAGATACAACATAGGCAGGCAATCAGCCTCAGCGATATCGTCACTATCACAGAGTTCGCAAACAAAGCCAATATGCGGCCAATCGCTTTCGGCTGCACAAGTAGCCTACTTAGAACCCCTTCCTGGAAGAAGTCACTCCAATGTCGATTTGCTTCTAATTGGCAGATCTCCATCGTGGTTTACGATTATTCGTGATGCAGGTCTAGGCACTATTGCAATGTTGCTCGGAGTTCTAGCTGTCGGCAGTTTCTCGCTTCGATTAGTTCTAAAACAACTTCGGGCTGCGACGCTTGGATACTCGACTGTACAGCTGGCAGCCATACTTGAAGAACAAGAAGCAATGCTCCAAGGAATTTCAGAGGGAGTTGCTGGCTGTGACTCGTCCGGGCGGATTAGATTTTTCAATTCTGAAGCTCAAAGGATACTCAAACTACCAAAACAATCAGTCGGACGACCGCTGAGTGTTCTAGTCAGAGGTGCACGCCTGCGTCAAGTCGTTACAGGCGAAATTTCCGGCCGCGACCTACCAGTTGTGGTGGGCGATAGCGTAGTGATTGTCAACCATATAAAAGTCAACCAGGGAGAACAAGACCTTGGTTTTGTAGTCACCATGAGAGACCAGACAGAATGGGAAGGACTGCTCAAAGAACTCGACAGCCTCGTCGGAATGACAAGTGCCTTGAGAGCACAGGCGCACGAATTTTCTAACAAGCTGCACACGATCATCGGCCTCATTGAAATAGGCCAGCCAGAAGAGGCCGTCGCATTCGCAACAGAAATTTCCCTCTCGCACGCTTCGATATCCGAAAGGCTCAGAATATCAATCGGCGACCCAATGATTACAGCAATGCTCATAGCAAAGTCAGCATCAGCTTCGGAAAAAGCCGTAGACCTTATTGTTGACGAGCCAAGTAGTATAGGTGGAAGGTTGATTTCACCATCTGAAATTCTTTCAGTTATGGGAAACCTTATTGACAACGCGATTGATGCCGCATCTTCCGGTGTTGTCCAAGTTGGATGGCAAACGACGCAAAGGGGATGGGTAAAAGTTCTTGTAAACGATGTCGACGGGGACTTATTTATTGACGTAAGGGATTCAGGTCCAGGTATTGCCAATGAAGTTCTTCCAGATATCTTTACCGATGGATTTTCCACTAAATCATCGAGATACGGGGCCCGAAGGGGTCTGGGTTTAGCACTAGTAAAGCAGGTAATAAGCCATGCGGGGGGAAAGATCAGCATTAAAAATGACCCGGGAGCGCATTTTGAAATTGTTATTCCTGGAGCGGTAATGTACCCTGATTCAGAAAATTCGGCAGAATCTTCTGATGGGGTAAGTACATTGTCTTAGGCGCACAAGGTGGGGGAGTAATGACAAGTCCAAGTGCACAAAACAAATCGAAAAATAAGTCCCAAAATATCAGAGTCCTCGTCGTCGAGGACGACTACAGGGTAAATGAAATACACTCCACATTGGTCGAACGGGTACCCGGATTTACTGTCGTAGCAAAGGCATTTACCGGAGAACAGGCATTTAAGGCGATCGCTCAGCACTCCCCAGATTTGGTGCTGTTGGATATCTATCTCCCTGACATCAAAGGCTTGGAAATCATTTCCAAGATCAATCTCCTAAAGCCACCCAGGCCAGACGTCATTATTGTAAGTGCTGCCAAAGATACTGCCAGCGTGAGATCTGCCATGCAAGCAGGTGCCTTGCATTTTATCACCAAGCCATTTGACTCAAAGAGTCTCACCGAACGCCTGCGTTCTTACCAAATGTTTAGAGCCGAGATTGACGAAGTAGATGAAGTTGACCAGGCAATGATAGATAAATTATGGACCTCTATCCGATCATTTCCCGAGTCACCACTTCCGAAAGGTCACTCTCCGCACACCACTGAACTCGTCATCCAAACACTGGCGCAGACAAAAGAGGACTTAACCGCCGAAGAGGTTGCAAGAAGATCTGGACTCTCTAGGACGTCCGTTCAAAGGTACCTGTCATATCTCACGCGCCTTGGGAAAGTAGAGGTTGCACTTAAATACGGCGCTACCGGCAGGCCAGAACACCTATATAGATGGAAATAGTATGGAGTACAACAATTATTTTAAGCCACAGACTACAAGGGGAAATCCGTCTTGACACAATCATGCAACGGCGTAACGATTGAATTTGAGTTGACGTAAAGTAATTTGTTGTCAAGTTCCTAGCTATTGCACTATTGCTAAGCGATTCCAGGGAAGCTACGACTCTGATCGAGAATTCGGATATTGCGATCAGATAAGAAAACTGAAAGCGACTTTAAGGTACTCTGCTGAAATTGTCCCTAGCAACAAACCACTAAAAACCACGGCTTAGAGTTCTATCCCGCTTTTGAAAGCTTCCCAATTTCACGCAGGATTTTTACCTAAATAATGTTTTCGGGCACGAATACAAAACCTTCCATTAGCCTACGCGCACTTCGACTCATCAGTACTTTTTTGACCATCCACCCGCTCTGACCTTGTTCAACTTCAGCACCAACTTTTAGGATTCCAGACGGATGACCAAACCGAACTTCAGATTTAGGAGTTCCAAGAATGTCGCTGACAATAGTGCCCGGTATTG
>JAKBSX010000154.1 GCA_021844725.1 Actinomycetes bacterium
GTCTATTGGAACTGGCCCGGCTGACGGGTGGGTAACAACAATCGATTCTGAAACTTGACTAAGAGTTTGAGACGGGGCCTTATGCAGGTACCGTCGGAGTACCCAACCATCTGTGTAGAAGTGGCATGGCTTTTGAAGTTACATTTACCCTTTGACCGATAACCAGATCGGCCTGGTCATTAACTATCGGCTCAATCAATTTTGCAAGTCCTGGAAGATCATAGGTCAAGTCAGCATCGGCGATTACTAAAATCTCTCCATTTGAACAGGCTATCCCTGCCCTAAGGGCACTTCCATATCCCGGTTGGGGTTCGGAGATGACCCGGGCTCCGTGAAGAATAGCGATATTAGCAGAATCATCAGTTGAGTTGTTGTCTACGACCATCACTTCGCCAGACAGTGAAGCGGCTGTGATCCCTGAATATGCTTCGTCAACACTTTGTCCCACCGATTCAGATTCGTTATAGCAGGGCAGTATTACAGACATAGTGATCTGATTATTTACAGAACTGGTGTCACCCATCGTCCAAAACCCCCAGCTTTTTCCTTAAACTAATTGGACAAAGAAACAGCTCGTATCGCCCTCTTGTTTGGTCCATGAATATTTAAATCTGGGCCAATACCCTCTTTGTTTAATAAAAGGAAACTGCCTGTGGGTTTTACCTGAACAAAAACAAATAGTGGTTATCGTATTGGCTGGTTACGACGGCCAATTATTGCGCAATTATATAGTGAATAAGTAGTGCTATCTTTGAATCTTGCTGGTAAAGCCGAGTGTATCCCCAATTGGCAGTTCCGTTGTTTGTATCCCCCAGCTGTCAGATTATTGAGTTAATCGTGTCAGCTAGAGGAATGATAGCAAAACTTGCAGCTGCTTTCCTGGGAAATATTTATTGCCTGGCTCCAGTTTGCAGCGCTGTATGAAGTCCTAGAGGTAGAAGGTACTGGTCGCCAAATGTGACATATACGGGTGATTGGGCTGGCGATTCTTATAGATGATGTTATCTTCAGCTTCTCGAAAAGTAGTTGGACGGACATGTTAGAGACGCCATATAATTTTTAGATCCGACGATTGTTTTTTCTCTACCCGATTCGATCAGTGATATTTACTGTCTGAAAATTCCTAAAGATTCGGCAAAACTGTTATTCGTGTGTCAGTTGGCGGTTATCGGTAAGCTTCAGTCACGATGCCGATGCCTAAAGCCACCCGAAGTTACAGATCGAATAGCAGTCGTAAACTTTTCCCTACTACCATTACAGTGGAATGGTCCAATTTACCGGTCAGCTTCACCAGTCCCGCGTGCTCAATAGTTGAGTTGATCAATTAGTCTCGGTCGAGACCTGATTTAGGAGAGACAATCAACAGGTTTCGAGGAGTATTGGCTAAATTTAGAATGCGTGTCAGCCAGATACGGTTACCGTCGCTATTCGGGAACGATTGAAGCGACCAGAGGATACCACGGCTGCCGGACGTCGATAGGCATGCTCTGTACCTAATGGTTCACCAAAGTCGATCCACCATAGTTCCCCTTTAGCTACCACTCCCAGCTGCCTGAATCAATAAGGCGGCGTGTTGTAACTTTGGATGGTGACAACTCACTCCCGTTTATGATCTTTGCCATTTGATTCAATTTGACAGTTACTGGGTCGTCATCCTGATCGCCTACTCTGGCCAAATATACAGCTAGAGCTCGGGAATAAAGCCGAGACCGACTTAGACCCTGCTGGTGTGCGTAAGTCTCGGCTTGATAAAACAGATTGTCTGGAATTGATATTGAAATTTTCATAAATATCAGTTTTTGCGCTTGTATCCCTTTGGGGGTATCGTAAACGATTCGTAGAATAAAATTATCCAACTGTTTTGCTCATGTTTACACTTTGTCGACTAATTTGGCCGGCGTCAACACGAATTACTCAAATATTATCTAATCTCACCCGACTGTGATGAACGGCAAAAGCAGGCTTTGCACTAGCGAGACTGATTACTGTCACATAAATGGGCTCAGGATTGTGCTGTTTGAGTACTTCGGTTGATTTCCAAGGAAACCTTTCTGCAAACGAGATGATTACTGGAAAATAGGCAGATCAGGTGGAGAGCAAAGCACTTTTGCTGGTGAATGCCGATAAATCGAGGTAATTTTCAAAAATCTAACAGTTGTCAGAATCAATTGGTCAATACGCTGTAGGTAATCGCACGTTCCCAAGATTTGCAGGGCTATCAGAAGCTAGAAGTTTTGGAATTAGCCATTGCAAACAATTACTGGATTTATGGAGAGTTTGACGTCTGTCCGTGTTTTACCTTGCGAACCTGTGGTTGGCGGTTATTATTTGGGTTCGGCAGGACTGGGCTGGTGATTTAGCGCAAGTTTGGGATTATGTATAAAAACAGGCCTTCAAGTCGTGGTGGGTCTAATGTTCGACATTCCTCCCTCAGCGTCTATTTAGAACCATGCTGATTCCGGCGGGAACGATCGGAATAGTTATTGTCTTCCTGTCAGACTTTGATGTTAAGGCAGATTGATACCGTGCTAATGGCGATATTTTATAAGTTGGGTAGCGCCAGTCTTTAGGCACTCCCACTACAACTAAAACGGCGAAGCCTACTGTGAGGACGAGAAAAACAATGCTGTAGCCGAACCGCTTATTTTGATCTTGTTTGGATCCCCGGCGACGTTTCAGTTGTGAATAAGAATGCGAAAGCAGCCATATTGATGAGACCATAAAAGCCAGTAGAGGAAGGTAGAAATAGCGGTTTCCTGCTCCTGCTTGAACCATTAGCGGCCACTGCGGTTGGTGCAGGCTTATCTTGGGGGTTATAAGTGAAGCTGTCAGCACTAGCAGTGCAAATAACTGGAACAGACGGACTTCCAGTCTTGCACGAAATAGAACGTAGATAGTGACTATTAAGTAGGCTATTCCGGCTGCGATGGATAGTGGATCTGCCCAGGAATGCTGCAGTATCTCGGCGTAGCCTCTCATGCCGGCTAAAGTACCGAGGACGATTTGACCTCCGAGTATACGGATTAGTAGCATCAAGCCCGCTCCCAGAGGGGCATTTCCAGACCTCGAATATGCATGGGTGAGCAGATAGATGAGTCCATCTGTTAAGGTACAGGCGGAGATTATTGCCAGGCGCAGAGCATTATTGGAATTGCGCTTTGTCAAATAGAAAATCAGTGCAACTGGAAACAGGAGTACTGTAAATGGACCAGTCAGCCCGGCCAGAACCAACCCGGCTATATCAAATACCTTTTCAGAGGTTTTACTGGGTGGAGCACTTATCAGGATCAAGAATGCAATGACTGCCAGTTGCCACTGTGCGCTAATCATGTGCATGTTGACTTCGTAGGAATTTGGAAGCGCAACATAGACGGCAGCCAACACAATCTTTGTGATCGGCGAAACGGTTTTATTTGCAAAGCGGGGGGAGAAGATCAGGGCTAAAGGGGCTACTTGGATTATCAGCGAAACCAGCATGAAGATCCATGGTCCAACTGTAAGGGGAAATTGAACCGCCAGTTCAGAAGCTAAGCGTGGAAGAAGCACCGGATATCCGGCAAATGGGCTAAGCAGAACTCTCAGGCCGTGGTTCCAGGCATTTGCATAGAATATGGCTCCACTTTCAGCCCAGAAGTAGGGATGGAAGACTGCCTGGATTGAGCGGGAAATGATCAATACACCACCGACCGTTATTAGAAGGATTGAACCAGGCCAGGAGGTCAATTGCGAGAGAAAGCGACTTCTATTTTTAGGTGAACCTTTTGATTGTGCCCGATAGATAAACCCGGGTTCAGAGGACCTCCCAGGCGTGTTCTCCAACTTTTTCACTCCTGTGACTGGCTGCTTTGGTAAAACTGGGTCGTGGAGCCGCTTGACATGATTATGGTCATGGCAGCCTCATTGATATTTCTGCCCAAGCATAACAGAGAACTAGCTAGCTGATAGCCCAAAAACCTTGAACCACCCCGCTATCCAAATATGGCAAAATAACGATATGGATCAATTCTGCGAGTTAATTTAACTCGAAACTATTCCCCGAGCTAATCCTTACCAATACTTTACCAAGTATACCATACGGGGTAGGGTATAGTGGTCTTGTGAATATCGTAAGTTTGCAGATTAGCAGATATGTGAAGCAGTCAGCGGGTGGTGAAAGCTGTTATTAGCTGACGAGTATATTCACATTGAAATGTGGTTCTAGAGATAGAACCTACCGCTAGAAGAAACTATTAGCTCTCGCAATCCGGATTTCCGAGTTGCCAATGTTTCCGAGTTGGGTCTGGCATTTCCACCTTCGTGATATCACAATCTTCATCGTTGCCATAGGCCCGATCTTTAATTGTCGCGCCACCATTTATTGAAATAGATATAAGGAGTCACATTTAATGCCTGTTCTAGATCTTCAGGCCAGTAAAAATACCAGTGCCTTGGCTAAAAGCAAAGATGACCACCCGGCAATCCTTGCACGTCTGGGCAGATGGATGGCCATCCATTTCTGGCGTGTTCTCATCGGTTGGGCAGTGGTGTTGATTTTGTTTGGAGCATTTGCACCCAAGGTTGAGACTGCATTAGCTGGCGCCGGATGGGATAATTCGTCAAGCCAGTCTGTCGCTGCACGCAACATAATACAAAAGGATTTCTCGGGCTTAGGTTCATCTGCACTTCAAGTAGTCATTGTTGATCACCATGGCGCGATAGCTACTGATCGTAAGGCTCAATTGGTGGTGGCAAAGGTGGGGTCAGTATTACGGTCCGATAAGAATGTATCCAAAGTAGTGATGCCCCAAGCGGGATCAACTATCTCCCAGAATGGAACGACTGTGGTCATTACCGGAGGTGCTGCAGTTGGGCCAAATGCAATGGTGAACGCAGCGTCAAAGCTGCAATCCACACTAGACAAGTTGTCGACCAGATCGCTCAGTGTGGAATTGACTGGAGATAGTGCTTTGTGGTCTCAGTTTAACTCAGCCAACCATAGTGCAATGATGCGCTCGGAGATATTGTCATGGCCCGTTACGCTGCTAATTTTGGTTGTGGTATTTGGTAGCCTAGTGGCTGCGGGACTCCCTCTGATGCTCACCGTTGCTGGGCTGCTTGTGGCTGCTGGCGCTCTGGTTTTGGCGACAAAGATAGGCCCAGTGTCAATTTGGGCACTCAATTTTGCACTTATGTTTGCACTTGCTTTGGGGATCGACTATGCGCTGTTTTTAGTGGTCCGTTTTCGCTCTGCACTAAAGCGCCGTAATATTATGTCTGGCGATAGTGACGGTGTTGTCTCGGCAGTAGCAGAGACAATGAATACCGCGGGAAAAGCGGTGGCCTTTTCCGCAGTAACAGTACTGCTGTCGCTATCTAGTGTTCTTGTAATACCAAGCCCCGCGTTTAGGAGCATGGCTCTTGGAATCATGTTGTCGGTGGTGGCGGTACTAGCAGCAACACTTACTCTGTTGCCTGCAGTGCTGGGGCGTTTGGGGACCAAAATCAATTCTGGAAAATTGCGTATTCCCGGTCGAGTTGTAAGAGAAGCGCCACCTTTAACGGCCCTCGAGCGACAACTTCATCGATGGGGTAAGACTATGTGGTCTCATCCCTACATTGTTGCTGCAGGAGCTCTGATTATTGCTGGATTGACGATAGTTCCAGTATTCGGACTCAAAACTTCAATGCCTTCAATTAAAATTATTCCGGCATCTGCTTCTGCAAGGATTGGATACAACCAGATAAGCTCTGCCTTTGGACCCGGAGTACCAAGCACCTTACAAGTTTTAGTTCCAGCTAAGGAACAGACGGTTGCGGTTAAAGCCATGCGCAATATAAGCGGAGTTGCAGATGTAATGCCTATGACGCAAAGTGGGGGTTACCGGCTAGATACGGTGGTTCCGACAACTGGTCCTTCGACTGCGGCTACCCAGTCAACCATTGCTCAACTGCGTCAACATCTTCCGGCCGGCAGCCTTGTAGGTGGGGCGGCAGCTGAAAATTATGATCTGCAACGCGTACTTTCTTCACGCACTCCTTTGGTATTTGGGCTTTTGCTTTTGATTGGATTCGTCTCATTGGTGGTAGCGCTTGGGGCGCCACTGTTAGCGTTAGCTGGAATAGCAGTTACAGGTCTTTCAGTTGCCGGAGCATTTGGAATAGCCCGACTTATCTTTCAAAACGGCGATCTCTCTGGTATCCTCAATTTTGCACCTCAAGGATTTGTGGATGCCTGGGGTCCGATATTTTTCGGAGCCATGGTTGCCGGAGTTGCAATGGACTATACGTTGTTCCTCCTTTCAGCTGCTAAAGAGCACTATGAAAATCACAGCGATACTAAGGGAGCAATGGTTACCTCAATCCGTAGTTCAGGTCGGGTAGTTGTATCCGCGGCGGCGGTGATGATTGCAGTATTTTTGACCTTTGCACTATCTGGTCCTCTTGCTCCTAAGGAGATGGGAGTGATTCTCGCAATTGCGGTGGCGTTGGACTCAGTTCTTGTTCGAATGGCTTTGTTGCCGGTACTGCTTCGTCTCGGTGGCCATCGAATCTGGGATCAGCCGGCTTGGCTTGGCAAGATACTTCCAAACATCCGATTTTCTCACTAAAGAAGCTCTGTATCACGGTAGTTATTTAATCCAGCTACATACAGAAGGTCTTTGACTTATCTCAGTTATCTATTGGTTCCCTATCTCTTTTTCTGGGTAGGGAACCAATCGGAAGTCTTATTCTAAGAGCAAAAGGTGACGAAGCTATTTTGTGAAAGATGCTGCTGAGGATAGATCAGCGGTATCACGTTCTCAGGAGCGGTCTAAATATTTGAGAGGTATTCTCCGGAAGATCCTTTGCCAAAGAGTGCGC
>JAKBSX010000155.1 GCA_021844725.1 Actinomycetes bacterium
CTTTCTAGGCTTTCACAATCATATGTGTGAGTCGGTCAAATGGCCCAGTCACTACTACCTCCAGAAATGGCCGTCTGATCGGGCAATGGCCTCTATTAGAGCCAATGTCAAAGAGAAGACGGACCGGCGTTACGTTGGATTGTCGCTAGATACCGTGGTGGACGGGCTCAACCCCATTTTACGGGGTTGGTCTCAATACTTTCGATATGGAAATTCATCGAAGAAGTTCAACACGATAAATAGCTATGTCCACGAGCGGATGGCTATCTTGGCAAGTAACAAGTACGGACTTCATGGGCGTAACTGGGACACTCGGTTCAACTACCAGTGGATCACGAACCTCGGGATTTACCGACTGACTGGAACGGTTCGCCGGACCCCAGTCCCTGATGCCCTTCAGAAGCTTCTTGAAATGGTGAATCACAACGGAGTCCACATGTCATTTCTCGTGCCAGGTACAAAGACAAGTGTAACACCGCGTGGGCAGGGCAGGGCACTTTGCCCCAATTTCAGCGGATCCGAAGACAACCCCGAGGGGTCTCGCGGCTACTCCTCACTTCTCGCGGAGTGGAACATCGAGTTGAGACGCACTTTCGTGCGAGTCGCTCTATGCTTCATGCCGCCGACCGACCATCGAAGTGTACGACGGCTTGCTCGGAAGAGTTGAGCCAGGCCCGGAGTCTCATCTCCGAGATCCTCAAGACCGGGAGTCCTTTCTACCTTCGCGCAAGTCCGAAGAACCTCTGCTAGGTGACGCTGTTCTTTGGATGCTCGCGAAGGGACCTCTGTGCCCTCTCGTCTGATATCGGAAGTACGTATGTGGCTCGCGATCTCTGTAACTAGCGACGACTTTGCCGCCGTAGTGAGGCCAAGCTTAGAAGCAAGTCGTTCAACGGCTGCCTCAGGCTCTTGAGTCACAAAGTCGAAGTCAACGATAACCGTGGGTCGAGACTGTTGGGAAGTAAAGAAAGAGCGTATATATCGTTCCCAGACTGCTAACGCGTTCTGTTCTGGGATCTGCCAACGTTGTTGCATCGATCTGCACACCGCAGCAGGAGACCGGGTTACGAGAATGCGTAAAGCCGTAGAGTAAGAGGAGTCCGCAAGCGCTGCATCCCAGAAGGGAGCGGTCAAGCAAGCAAGGTTGTCCTTGCAAACCCATTGGCTGCCTTCTGGATAAATAGACTGGAATAGGCGTCTTCCACTACTCATGAGTAGTGCGACCCTTCGCCTCCCCTGCCACCCCTCAGGCAATTCAGGTGGAGCAAACATGGTCCCATGGAACTTACCGAGAAGGATCTCATTGAAATCTCCCAGTTCTGAGGCCTCGAAGAATCCGTCTGGATTGTATTGATTCGGTGGGACAAGCTGGTGCGCGTCGGGAATCTGCCACCCGAGAAGATGGATTAGTCGAGTAACCGCCGAAGTACCACTACGAGCAGCACCGAATACAAGAACAGGCGTGGTTATTGCCAGTCCCCAATCTCCCGCCCCCGCCCAATCCGTCTCATGGAGAGGGAACGCCGATGCCTAGAGGCCCGTGGGGGTTCAACTGGTAATGGACTTCGCTCCTCTGACCGCGAACGGAAGCGAATTGCATCAAGCCATCCGTCAAAAGTTGCAGCGTCGGTTACTACAAGGCCCAAAGTAATTGCCAAAACCGTGCGCGGATCAATCAACCATGTTAGCGGTCTGTGATGACGATGGCGATAAAACACAGTCAATTCTAATGATTGTTGCACGTATTTAGCATTATAGCGTTCAGGCAGGACGGCCGTTCCATCGGTCGTTGCACGATTTCAATATTATAGCGCTCAGCAGGACTCTTGCAAGCGACTTCTTGGGATATCTTTACATTCATTGGACTAGCAGCCCGCTTAGGGCTCACCGAGAGTTTGATGGAGCGATCGTGTAGTTCCAATCACCGTGGAACTCATGACGCCTGAGGGCGATAGCAGTGAGTTCAGGATCACTGACTTTGGTGCCGGTAAGGCCTTACCATGCGCCCAGTTAGCGCTTGTGAAGTCGCTCGTTTTGATGAACTACTTGACGAGCACCACTGGTTAGGTCGTGGTCAGATTGGAGAGACAATGCGTCATGTTGCATTGATCGACAACGTTTGGGTTGGACTTATCGGTTACGGTTCTTGTGCACTTACCTACTCTGTACGTGAGCGCTTCATTGGCTGGTCACCTTCTATTGGCTATAGGCGACTTCGTTTCATTGCTAAGTGAACTGCCCTGGGAAAGTTGGAGACTCCGTCACGTGGAAGGAAAGATGGAATCATGGCAAACAGTGGAGTACCCAAAAGGTATCCGGCTAAACTCAAGATCCGGCCTATGGAGGCCTCGAAAAACTTTAGTCTTGAGTCAATTGACTCATCGAGGGCAATGGAAAGTCCTAGCTGAGATGGAAAGAGCTGATGAAAGCCTTGGAGTAAAATCTGAGAAGGATTGCTTAGTAAGAAGGCATATATCTGTCCGCGATGGTCAATGTCTGCTTGAGGAATGCGTCCATAAGGAAATAGCTTTTCCAGAAGCTTTGCAGCTTGGTCTGAGCCAACACGGGGGGGTTTTACTCCTGTAGAGTAATTGTCTAAAAGGAGGAGCTCTCTTGCCTCATCAGCAATGTTTATCTGTGCCGATGGGTTTTGTCTAAGATTGCTGATAACGCGTAAAGCATAGTTTAGATGTGCATTTGACTTAGACCCGGAGATGAGAGCGCATAAGTTGTTGAAGTCAATGTTGTTTTGCCATAGATCCCACGCAACAGCCAAATCTCTGAGAATCTTGTAGTTGCTAAAACCTGATTGTGCGAAGTGACATGCCAGCATGACAAGGGTCAGTTCTCGATCTGGCACTAATATATTTCTGGAATGGGATTTGAATTCCATCATGTGATTCCAGATAAGTCTCTCACTAAGAGGATGAGCCCATGGAGAAAAAGGAGCAAGATGTAACTCTACGGTCGAGGAGACACCATCATCAAAGTTTTTGCGTAAGACAACTTTCCAAACGTTCGTGTAACTAGATTGCGAAACTGGCAGATAAGGCGAAGAGTATCCCGCATCGATAAGTGCCTCAACTGCTAGAGCTGCATCTTGATGTCTAACCAGTAAGTCGCAATCAACCGGGACTCCTCTTGCGTCGACTGTGCCATAAAGCGCTCGTGCGAGTGGGATACCTTTAATCACAGCGCACTTAATATTTCTTGATTCAACTGAGCCAAGACAGTGAAGCATTTCAGCCTCGGCGAGCAAAGCAGGTTGGAGTAAATTTTCAGTTTTCATATGCTTAGGTCCACTTTAGAGTCGATAAGTCCCACTGGCTCTTGCACTGTATCGGGCATAAGACCTGGGAATCAAGGTTGTCTCACCTTATCGCTAGGTTATTTCAAGTGGTCCCATAACTCAATAAAGTAACACTAAATCAGGAAAATTATGTTATGCGTTCTGTTCGTCTGGACGCTAAACTTAGTGAATAGGAGATACCTGATGTTAAGAACAGTTCAAATAGGAATCGACGATAAATCTATAGTTGTTGGCAATCTTTCAGATGGAGATTGCCTAGGCGGAGAGGTCTACAGATGATTGCGATAGGCTAGAGTGCTCTTAGCGTACTGGCTTTGATGTCAATTAGCTTTCTCTTTGACGGAAGATCGGATCGACGCTTACTTAGAGCAACTATTGAGAAGTTGGGATCTGATCTCAACTCCAGGATTGACAAACTAGGTTCTGATTTCAACGCCAGGTTAGATCAGACCAACGCCAGGTTAGATCAGACCAACGCCAAGATTGATAGTCTAGGTTCCGATCTCAATTCCGCAAAAAAACTGACCAGAGGAGCCGGGGTTATTATTATTGATTACATCTTCATATGAACTATGGGGACCCTGGCGGAACGTGGCACGTGATTGAAGACACTTTCTTTTACTTTGACCGGCATAAGTTCTGACTTTGGAATGGCTTATTTATCCATTATATACTCGCATGACCTATTTGTAGGCTGTGCATTTATGGGAGCCGTGGCTAGACAAAGCACAAATCATTAGACTAGTGATGCACCCTTAGCCAATCCTCATAGTCGTGAAGTTGCTCTTCAAACGGAGGCTGTTCCTGCCCTCCGCCTAGAAGAGGTGAACTTTGTGCTACTCCGATGCACTTTGACTTAGATGAAAGCAAATGGGCAATATCAGAAATTCGGATTGGCTTTGGAGAATGAAAGTGCTCAATACCTGTTAGAGGTGTATCGGAGTTCGATAGTGGCAATTTCGCAATATATTGAGCAACCTGAAGTACTGTTACACCATTCCAAAGCCGATCGACATATGGACAGCCCAATGTCAGCCTGTCGTAAATATTGCGAGCGTGTGGACTCTTACCTACGAAGGAAACTCTAATTACTCGAGCACTCTTTTCTTCTCCAAGTGCTTTGGCACATTCGTATGGAGCAGATGGTGTCACAGGATCCGTAGGAAGCCAGAATCGCTCAGTCCCTCCGGGAAATACTGCATTCGTAGAAATTAGGACGCACGATACACCATGGTCACTACACCATTGCGCTACGGTTTTGGGAAAGTATTCGTTTGTCCATTTGTGTTTAGAGATATCATCACCCAGATAGCCTACGCAGTTTATGACAAACTTAGGCTGGATTCCGTTGAGACACTCTATAATTTCTTCTCTACACAACAGATGTGGGCCAGTATTTGTCACAGTATCTAATTTGCTCTCTTGGGAGAGCAAGCGCATCAGATGGTGCCCTAGCATCCCTTTGGATCCAAGTACTAGTGTCCTTTTAGGTAATAGTGACATTAGGAAGAGGAACTACAAGTCTTGTATCATCAAGCGGAAAGGCACACTTTATTTTTGCTCTAATTTCTGAGAAGTAAGAATATGCTGAGATTAGACACCAGTGCGGCGGGGAGTCTTGCGCCAAGAAATCCGCTTCAGAAATTATCGGAACATTGACCCCTGGGATAGCCTTCCCAATCCGCAATGGGTTTCCGTCAATTGCGTAATCGAGGAAGCTGCCGATCCCAGCCCAGTTGATAAGTGTAGTTGCTCTTCCTGCGGCACCAAATGCAACTCGAATTGGAAGCGTGCTCATAACATCATAGAGAACAACTCTACTATGTTGGCAAGCTTCCGCAAATTGCTTCCAGTCGGTTGGAGTGGCCTCCACCTCTGAAATTATCAAATCACTTCTAGCTTCGGAAGATTTTGTGAACATGGCGCGAATTCCTCCTCCGTGCATGGAAGTTTCCGAGAATCGAAGCAGCTTGAACCCATACGAGTTAAGGAATCGTTCAAGGGAATGGATGGTCCAATAGAAGCAATGTTCGTGATAGAAAAAATCCCATTGGAGATTGTTGTAAAGACTTTTGGTGGATTGAACTTCAATCCAAACTTCCCCGTGTCCAGGGTGTAACACAGAGTCTATTCTTGCAAGAAAAGATCCAATTTCAGGCACGTGGGCAAATACGTTTGAGCAGGTGACAACGTCAAAGAATCCATACTCATCCACCAGCATCTTCGCTAGGGGATCATCGAAGAATCCGGTATACACACGCAGCCCCTTTGATCGTGCCAATTCGGCGACGTTGTCTGAAGCGTCGATGCCGATCACGTCATATCCATAGCGTTCTAGCGGAGCAAGAAAAATCCCATCATTGCAGCCAATTTCCAAAAGGCGGCAAGGTTGATCGATGTTAGAAACTTGTCGGACAGATTTAGCATATCCCTCAAAGTGATCTACTAAAGCTTGGATTGATGAAGATGCATAGCTATAATCTGGACCGAATAGTATTTCTGGGGACACTACTTCTCGGACTTGAACTAGCCCGCAAGCATTACAGCCATCAATCGCGAGAGGGTATAATTGGTTAGGCTCTCCCAAGGGCCTGAAGTCTCCAGCTAAAGGCAAATTACCAAGATCAAGTATCTCAAATATGTCGGTTTCACCACACGCTTTACAAGCCAGTTTACTTATCAAAGGTTCGGGAGACATCCTTCTTTTCTCAAGAGAGCATGGATTTCGTCTTTTGACATTTGATAAACAGAATCGCTAGTCAGCGCTTTCTCTTCGATTCCAGGGGAAAATCGTTCTTGATCGGATTGGTAAGTATGAATACACCAATATCCCGAGTGCGACGTAGCACGACGCATCTCTTCTCGTGAAATAAGGGTTTCATGAATTTTTTCTCCGGGTCTTATGCCAACCTCTCCAACTGTAACTGATGATTTGTTGGAAGCGTTGACCATGACTTCTGCCACATCCCACATCCGAAAGGCAGGAAGGTCCAAAACGAATGTCTCACCGTTATTGGAGCGCTCCAAAGCGAGCATTACAAGGTTGACGGAGTCTTTAAGGGTTAAAACAAATCTCGTCATTCTCCTATCCGTGACAGGGAGTAAATTTCCCCCTTTCTCCAGAAGCTCCTTAAAGTAGGGGATTACCGACCCTTCAGAGGCAAGAACATTTCCATAACGAACGATTCCAACTCGCATTCCCTTTCCCGCATATGAGGCAACAACGCGTTCTTGAAGTGCTTTTGTCATTCCCATTACATTTACAGGTTCTACAGCTTTGTCCGTGGAAAGCGTAACCACGCATTCCACACCGGCCTCTAACGCCGCCAAGCAAACGTTATTAGCACCAATGATGTTTGTTGCAACCGCTTCTGTGGGATTGGTCTCGGTCAAGTGAACATGCTTTATTGCCGCAGCATTTAGCACTAAATCTATTCCACGCATTCCCAGCCGAAGTCTCTCCAAGTCTCTAACATCACCGATCATCAGGGTCAGCTCGATATTCAGTCGC
>JAKBSX010000156.1 GCA_021844725.1 Actinomycetes bacterium
ACGGAGTTTTGCTACCTGACGTGCAATTCAAAGCCAACTCCAGGGAGTGTACTTCGAGTTCTCACGATATCTGACCTTTTGTTTCGCTCTTTAGCGATTTTCAGAGCGATGATAACGGCGCGAATGCGACTTACTTCAAGATCATAAACAACCCGCTCAAGTGGGACTAATTGTTTCTCAATTGGTGACATACTCATAGTTGTTTGAACTTCGTTAATCTTCTCGGCCCACCTTTTGTCAATTGCAGAATATTCAGGTAGCAAAACTCCGTGTCCGGCCTCTGATATCAACTGGTGAATCACAGTTCCCACTCTGGCTTTTGGGGCCATTGGTAATTGAGGATCCTTACCGCCACTTATCCACATTTCCCTGAGTGGGCATAATTTAATGTTGAGGAATTTCGTTGGCGAAATGCTTGAGATTTGTTTAATACACTCTTCAGATAATCTTGTTGCTTTCTTCACAGCTGCCCAATCCTTTGGTAAGCCCAACTTTCTCGGCGCATTAGATTGAAGGTATCAATTGTCTTTATAGGTCTGGCCTGATCCGCACTTGCAAACGCCTCCGCAAGCAAACCCACTTGTTGTCTGACATTCCAGATGGGATGAGTCACTATCACCTGCTTCCTACCTACCTCAAACCCGGGTAATGGACCAAAGTTCCTAGTTTTAGTAGAGGTGAAAGAGTTGCAAAAAGAATCTCGCAGCAATAAAGCGGTGGACATCCAATCAGTTAATTCCGGGACTGAGAAATCCTGATCCAAACCGCATACAAAAGATTCGGAATTTAAGACTCGAAGCAACGAAATACCTAGACGCCAATCAAGCAACCCATGGTATGTCATGTTTCTGTAATTTCTTAAGCAGTCATACCCCGAAGAATCGCACTGATCACGGTGGCTCTGAGAAAAAAGATGACCTATGAAGGAAGTTGACGAAGCGTTTGAGTTGACACATTCTCGCAGTATGCTATCCCAGTGTTGGCCAACCCATTCAGTGAAACCTGCACCGTTTGCGAGGTGATCGTTGACGACTATCTCCCCAGTTCTTTCAATCCCATTCAGGTCAACTTGCCTGACGTCGCTAATATCAAATTCGTCCGGATCTACATCAAGCATTTCAGCTGCCACGAACCGCATAATGAATGCTGCTGAGTAGTACGCCGCCTTGAGCCCCCCCGCTGACGCCGTAGGATCCAATGTTAATCCTCGAGGCACTGTGAAGGGCCTGATTCGCAGTACGTCTGTAGTTTTGGGTGCCACTATGGCAATCTGCTCATTAGATCCTATCTGGGTGAAAGTGAAAGCATTGCCAGAACCGTTTTGGTAACGTTCATCGATCCACTGGTTAATCAAAGTGAAGCCATTTCTTGATCTGGTTGTTCCAACAGCACCACGGAATAGTAGCCCGGCTCGATTATTCACACGATACACCCTTCCATTCCTCGTTAAGGCTACCGCAGAATTAGTCTGATGTACAACAACCGGGGAGACTTGACCTGGCTCTGCTGCCGTAGTCACGCCAGTAGGAAGTAGCTCCAAGTCTTCAATAGCATCACTCCCCATACTAAGATCCGTTCTAAATGCAGCTGGCACAGTAAACTGGAAAATTTTATATGCTGGGCTGCCGACAACACCCCCTCCGCAGTTCGGACAAAATGAGTCGGTCGGTTCTGTATCAGAGGTGATGGTATAGTGACAGTTTTCACAACGGCACATCCAACGCCTGGCTGACAAGGGATCGGTGTTCGAAGCATGCCAGCTGCCTCCCCAGTACCGAAGTTCCGAAGTAAAACCAACCGCTTCATGGACGCGTTTATCCTTTGTTCTTTGGCTCCCGGGGGCAAACTCTACAATGGCAAGGTCCAGATCACGATCGATTGTATTTGTTCTCTTGTCCTTCAAACCATGATACAGCAATCTTGTTCTGGAAGGCATACCATACATTGGAAGAACGGCGCCCTCAGCGAGTCGTTCAGCTAGCCCGTCACCCAACAATTCAGGATTCGTTGAGCAAGTTTCCACGTTTCCGTAGAGTTCTTGACGGGCAAAAATCTGTAACTCGACTGTGGACAGTCCTGAAGTAGTTCCTTCACACAGGGCACCGGCAATCTCTTCAATTTCGGTGGAAGTTGAGAGCCATTCTCTTACTGCATTTCTACGTGAGGTATCACTTTGCCAAGTATCAACCAGGCCAAACTCACCATGGCTATCCGGCGGAGTTTGGCACTCATCCCAGCGAACGCCCGCGTGAATGAAGGCTCTGCGAAGCGCCTCTTTTGCCATCAGTCTCTTTGCAATTTCCGGTCTTGCAGTTGATAGGAAAGGTATCGGTGGAGGATCTCCTGTTATTCTATCCGGATGAGCGTAATAGAATTCATCGTGGCTCCTCCCTCTGCAGACAGTAAGGACTATGGCGAACGCCTGGCCACGACGACCTGCTCTTCCCGCTCTCTGTTGGTAATTGAATCTCATAGGAGGCATGTTGCCCATAACAACCCCCTGTAAACTGCCGATGTCGATGCCAACTTCCATTGTAGTCGTAACGCTGAGCATATCAATCTCATCGACCCCTCTCACTATCGGGTGAGTAGAGTCGTTGGTAAGGTCAACAGTTATGTTACGAAATAGTCTCTGACGTTCTGGCTGATCATCGACCTGTGCAGTGAGCTCCTCACAATGGAGTCTGACTGGGCGTCTCAAATTCACCGCTTCTTGAGCATAATAGTTGTGTTCATGAAGTGTGTTACAAGAATTATCGGGTTCTATTCTCAATTGAGACAGACAGAAAGTGCTAGTACAAACTCCAGAATTGTGTAAGTGTGGTCTCTTACATTGCGGGCAAGTCCAAACAGGATCGGTAGGTAGGGCGATTCTGACCGAGAGACGTCTCGGGTTAAGGACAAGCTTGGAATGGCCCCCTTCTACACAAATCGCATTCCACAGAGCCTCAAACAACAAGTTTTCATTTGCGCCATGTAATTTAGCACATTCTTTGATATACCTTCGAAGACGAGCGCTTGATGAATTCCAATCTATCCAATCAGGAACATAATAGGCATTTGGGTCTTCCACTTTGAACCGCCATAAATCGCCCATAACTCTTATTGTTGCATCCAGAATATTACGGAAGACATCAGCTGAAAGACCGCACCCAGACGCAAGTCGGCTTACCGCACTTAACTCTAGATCTGATTTTGCATAGCCAAGGCCAGCGGACTCGAATCCAAAGTATCCAGATGCAAATAGGACTTTACAAAGTTCATATTTCACCTTGTCACGGAGTTTTTCTCTGCCCCGAATTCCATCAGGGGAGAGAGTGACATTCCAACCACCAATCTGTGAGGAGAAGTCAAACAGAGTGGTCCATTTCCTGAAGTCGCCATCGTACTTGATCTCTCGATACAATATGTCTTGCCCCCCGGGATTCACACCAAGCCCCTTAAGGCGCTGTATGAGCAAACCTGTTCCAGTTCCATCGCCATCTCCGGACTCGAACAACAAGCGCAGGGGTACTGTTCTTTCCCTCCCACAAGCTTCTATTCTTTCAATTTCGAATTTTGCAGACTCGACGCTCTGTGTGACTTGGCGAAGGAGAGCAGGGCTGAGATTGCCAGGTACCACGGCACTTGCTGTTTCAATCATGCTGGATAATTTAGACATTAACACCGGATTCGAGGTGGCGAGGTTGGCAGATTCCGCTGAGACTGGGTGACCAGAAGTGAGGAGATCGTGCAGAAGTTCTGGCTCAGTAACAGATACGGTCCGTAACTCGTCATAGATGGCGTCTCGCAGTAGATCAAGGTAGTGAGATCGCTCGATATCATTAGAGAGCCTAGCAGCATCTTCACGGCTATCTGAGAAAAGAACCAATTTCCTTGATCTTTCAGGTAAGCTTACATAAAGCTCTTTCGAGAGCAATTGTGTTACTTTTGAAAAGCCAGTGCGGAATCCCCTGATCGGCGACCTTTTTTCCTTTCGACGGTAATCAACGGCGCATTGAGGGCAGATTGATGGCAAAGCACTGATTTTCTCTTCTTCACTCGACCTGACTACATACAAGAAACCAGGAATTTCACCATTCTCGGTCCCATTTCCAAACTTGAGCTGACCAGAAGATGGATCCAAGACAGCGGTCGCCCACAAAGCTGGGGCACTGTCATGGTTGATTCGTGGCTGACTCCAGCTTGCGGCATCTGAATCCAACCTAGAATTGCCGGACGGCCAGAATACAGCATATTCCAAGTATGTCCTGTGTTCCACAAACCTTGCGGCTTTCTTGTCTGGAATGCCCTCAATATCCGGATCAGTTGATAGCAGTTCTATCCCCATACCATTGGGAATTACAAGCTTGCTGCCACCTATGAGAATAGTACCGCATACCTCACAATACAGTAGTTCGAGGACTCTATGCGAACCATGTTTATTATCGCATAATATCCTCGAATCCTTAAACAGTTTGCCAACGGTTCTACCCCCCCTCATGTCATTTGAAGTGCACCCACAACCTGGAGATACACATGCCCACAAACCTTCAATGTTCTTGAAAAACCAATGGAATCTGAAGGAGGGCAAGTGGGACCTTTCCCCACAGATATCTCTCACAATAAAAAGCCCTTGCACGCCTTTGTCTCTCTCGGAGGGTGATGTCAACGGTCCGAAGATCCTTCTGCCTAAAGAGGACAAACTCGTAGCACGAGGTAATCTTGTTATCTCATCTTGGCAGGCAGCAACCATTCGTGAGCTTACCTGCAAGCCAAACGCTGGCGATTCAGTAAAATGTTCCAAAGTGTGGCTAGTTGATTCTGCTTGATTCTTGAATGATGGACTGAGAATATCGATCACACCTTCTTCTGTAAGCTGCGAATTTGAGAGTTCAGCGATTTTAGCAAACGGTTCAACTGGAAGAAAACTCTCTGTTACTTCAGTGGAACTGGCGACAAGATGTCCAGGGATTATCTGATCCTCTATCCAGGAGGTACCAAAAAATTCAGATAGGAAGTCAAGACTGTCCTCGCTATTTCGTTCGAGAGAGGCACTTGAGCCAAGTATTCTAAGTTTCGGACTAGTTGGGCTCAAGCCAAGTCGAAGGAGTAGAAGCCTTATAAGATAGGCAACTTCGGTCCCCGCTGTTCCTCTATACATGTGCAACTCATCAATAATCAGATGAAAAACACTGTTGTCTTCTTTTAGCCATTCTTTTGTCTTTTCGAATATAGGGTTGTCAGCATCTCTCATCAGCATGATACTGAGCATGCTGAAATTGGTGATGAGAATATCAGGAGGGTAGTCTTGCATATCCCATCTGGAGCGCATCTCTGCTCCATCAAGCCTAGGAAAGAAATAGGTAATATCGATGTCATTGTTCTCTCGAGCATAAGCATCAGCAGCTGCAGAGGCATCATCATATTCTCTAAGCCTGTTCGTTAACTCTTCCACTTTCTTCCTGTTTGGCGAAATATGCCCCCGTGAGGTAGGAGGCTCGAATTCATGGCCAGCTACCGGTGTATCCCCATTATACCTTCCGAAGTAGATTCTATTTCCATTCCTATTGGCACTAAACCACGATCTTGCTTCTTCGGAATCCAGAGCCCGTCGCAGCCGACTCAATTGGTCCTCCACAAGTGCATTCATGGGGTAGATTATCAGAGCTCTGACGGCAGGTTGTCGTTTCTCATGACCCCGTTGAGAAATGCGTAACGATCGAGTCATGCGACGCCTTCCCCGAGAACCGTAAGTTGGCGTGCATTGATCGATCCAATCCTGATTACGCCACCAGTCATCTTGGTGATCTAGCTTTACTCCCGGTGGGGGCCAACTGGCCGACTCCCTCGCAAGATATGCAAACAAAGGCAACAAGAACGCTTCTGTTTTACCTGAGCCTGTGCCAGCAGTAACAACGGTGTTCATTCCGGAAAGTGACTTCTCCAACATCTCAAGTTGATGCAAGTGGAGTTCGTAATCTCCCACAAGACCACACCCTACAAGTTTTTTGAAATCAGAAATCTCAGCATTTCCCCAACCTGATATTTCAGTAGGAGTAAGATCTTCGACTCTCTTGCCAGATGACACATATCGGGGCATAGGCTCTATCCACGGTTCTTGAGAAATTACCCCCTCATTTCTCAGCAGTCCCTCACGTTCTTCTTCTAAACCGGCGAATTTAGTAGCAAAAGCTGTTTTGATGTAATTGATGTAGCTCTCGCGTAACTTGCCATAGGCACCCATTACGTCCATTCAAACACACTCCCACGCTTCTGACCCAATTTACCGGATACAATTCCAAAGACAGTCTTAGGAATCATGCTGTAATAATCATACAATACAGAATTATCAGGATGCTTGCTTGAGTTGCGAATTTCGATTGCGGGAGCAATTCCAGAGCACAATGTCAAAACGCGTGAAAACAAGAGCGGCAAGCACCCTCTCGAAGGAATTGCTACCCTTTGAAGTGTCGCATTGTATTCAACGACTTGCCTACCTTCACTCGCGAATATGATGTATCGCCCCCAGTCACGATCCACTTCTGCGTATCTTCCCCCATGATAAAGGCGATATCGCCATAACGAAGTTGCAGGATCTATGAATCTACTCAACCGTGTTTCCTCGCCTCGAGGGTGCCGTGAAAATGACAACGAATTCGGATCGAAATCTTCGCGTGGCCAGTTTAATGAGTCATCATGCAGCCAATTAAGGGACTCAATATACTCTTGCAGAGAGCCGGCCCATTGTGCTATAGATATAGCCGGTGATCTAGAAAGATACGGCATTTCAAGAGAAGAAGCTATGGAATGGATTTCTTGAGA
>JAKBSX010000002.1 GCA_021844725.1 Actinomycetes bacterium
AATTCAGTGGTTTTGACCTATCCAGTCCATCCGCATCCGGAACAAAAGCAGTATTGGCAGCACCACCAGGAATCAAAACATTTACTGAAACGCCGGTACCTTCGAGATCCCCAGCCATGGCTGACGCCAATGCCTCATTTGCTGCTTTAGAGGATCCATAGGGAAACATTCCTGGGCGGATCATAGTTCCCAAGCTGGTAGTCACCGTAATTATTCTTCCGAAGCCCTGTTTGACCATGTCCGGAACCACCAGATTCGACAGGCGAAGCAGAGCCACTGCATTAACTTTTAGGAACTGGGTGAATACTTCCGGATCGACCTCCCAGAACCTTATTGGATTATTGTGGTAATCTTCGCGTATCGAGGCGATACCGATTCCTGCGTTTGATATCACCACGTCAATGCGCCCAAATCGATCTTTGGAGGATGCAACGATCCTCTCCATGTCTTGACCTGAAGATACTTCTCCAACTTCTGGAACTATAACCTGATCGCTCTGACCTGCCAACTTCTCCAACAACTTCGGATCACGATCGATGGCAATCACCCGGGCTCCCGCTTTGCACAGAGAGGTGGTCATGGAAAACCCAAGGCCCCGCCCAGCCCCGGTCACCAGTGCCACTTTACCGTCCAGCGAAATTTGATGCTCCATAAAAGTCCACCCACTATGGAATTCTCTATACTTGGCCAACCGCTTAAAGAACAAGCAATTTGCAATATTGCGCCAAACAACGCAAACTAAACATCCG
This sequence comes from Actinomycetes bacterium, assembly GCA_021844725.1. The sequence goes on from JAKBSX010000002.1 coordinate 750, forward strand.
AAAAAACTCAACCAACTGCGGTGCGTTCCACCAATGTTACTAAGAATCGGAGCAGGAATCCATCTTCAATTCACAGTGGAGTCTGTCAGGAGCAATCTATTTTGCAAGATCGTCCAAAACCTCTGCAATCTCATCCTCGCTTGCCCTGACTCCCCCCTGGGGCTTTCCAATATCATTGAGCAAAATAAACCGCATTCCACTTCTATATTTTTTGTTCCGAATCCACACCTTATTTAGCTCAGAAATTAAGAATCTCCTCTGAGTGGGCAGGTTGAAACTAGAGAGCAAATCCCTATGAAGATCCACCAGCGATTTGGCTATCCGCCCCTGTCGATAAGAAAGATAAGCCGCCGCCATCATTCCTAAGGACACAGCATCCCCATGACGATCCGGGTCTAGAGGTAACAGCTGCTCGAAAGCGTGCCCAAAGGTGTGCCCGTAGTTCAGGAAAATACGATCTCCCTGTTCACGCTCATCAGCGGTAACGATTGCCGCCTTTATGAGAGTCGAACGATAAAGCACATCAGCAAGCACAACCGGATCGGCGGACAGTATTGCCTCCCGTTTACTGGTCAAGATATCGACCAGCTCAGGGTCGGCAATCAGTGCATGCTTAATCAGTTCGGCCAGTCCCGATCTAAATTCATACTCCTTTTGAATTACCGTCCCGGAAACATCGCTAACTACAGTGCTGGGTTGATAAATAGTTCCAACCATATTCTCTCCGTCAGAAAGATTTATCCCGTTTTTACCTCCAATTGCAGAATCAGCCTGAGCAAACAGAGTGGATGGAACCAGTGCCAGCTTCATCCCGCGGCTAAAGGTAGCTGCTACAAAACCAGAAAGATAGCAGACAGATTCGCCGCCTACTCCGATCAGCAAGTCATCGCTGTGAGCATTAGATCTGTACAACCTTTCACAAATCATTTCAACTCTGGCTATCGTTTTAGATCTGGACCCAATTGGCACCTGGATCATTTCTGGAACAAGTCCAATTGGCTTAATGCTCTCCGCCACTTCGCTGGCGACGTCTTGGTCAGGACCCGAGTAAACAATAAAACCTTTCTTCGCATGAGGAAGAGAGGGTAGCAACTGAGCAAAATGAGCTACTAGTCCTATTCCGATGTGAACCTGATGCGCCCCTCCCATCGGTGCGACCAGCACACTTTTGGTCCCGTCCGGGACCGAATTCGGTGTGGTCACCATTGCAATAATATCGCCGACTATATTTTCAGCACGCCTGCCTCCGGTATTTACTACCAGGCTTGCGACTTGGCGATAAAAGGGCAATCGGCGGTTATAAATATCTCTGACATTAGGGTTGGCCATCATCGGCCTATAGGTGTCATGACCAATCCTCAATACGGCTTCATCGTAGTCAACTTCTAGATAGACGACCATTGCGCTCTCAAGGATTAGGCGGGTTCCTGGATGCTCCACCGCTCCACCACCAAGTGCGACAACTGCATCTGGCCCGTTTAGAGTCTCCACAATCGTGTCGTGTTCCATCTGCCTAAAGGCCTGTTCCCCACTCTCGACAAATATTTGTGTAACAGATCGTCGCTCCCGGCGCTCGATCAGGATGTCAATATCGACAAATGGGATACCCAGCTTTTCAGCCAACAGGTAACCGATCGTCGTCTTGCCAGCCCCCATAAACCCAACTAAAACAATCATTGCGACATCCTCGACCCACTGACTTATGGCACCTACAAACGTATCATTCACTGACAGGTTTCCCCAGATAACGCACTGTCACTCCAAGGATCTCCCCTAAAAGAAATTAGACGCCGGTGCCGCCTTCAGCTGCAATTACATATCACAGCCAAAACCACTGAATTCGACTCATGACAATCTCACAAATTACTGATTTATGCAAATAAAGTCATCCCAGCGAACTATAGATCCGTAATATTGCTCTAAAGTAATTCGAGCTGATAATAGTGTCAAAGGTTGGCAAATTGATCTGGAATACCAAAAACAAGACCATTGCAGTTGCTTGCGCAGCTATCGTGATCGCAGGTTCAATTTCCGTTACACTTTCGCTGACTGGGAATTCAAAAAAACAACCTCTCCCTCAAATTGCTGGCTCAGTTACCGGTTCAACCACAACCACTGCGGGTGTGAGCGCTAATTATCATGCTGCCCCAGGCCCTCTGTACTCGGCACAAATTCAAGCTCAAAACAAGCTCCCTGGCACTTCCGCATGGAGAATTACTGGATACCAATCGGCGCACAACATCGAAGGCTATGCCTCAAAAGTCAGTGTCAATCAAGGTAACAGTTTCACCCTTTATATCTCCACAACGTCGTCTAGTTACCAAATCCAGGCCTACCGGATGGGCTACTATCAGGGAAAACTAGGTCACCTGGTCTGGTTATCGCCAACGCTGCAAGGAATCAAACAACCGACCTGTCCTGTTCTCAAACCAAGTAACACCGTAGAATGCAACTGGAGCCCTTCCTACACCATAAAAACAAATTCGTCCTGGTTCCCCGGTGATTACCTACTCAAGCTGGTAGGCAATAACAATGCCCAAAGGTGGATCCCTATAACGGTCAGAAATGATAGGTCAAATGCCGCAGTACTTGTTGTGAACGCGGTAACCACCTGGCAGGCATACAACCGATATGGAAAGTACGACCTTTACACAGGCCCTAACGGCTATTCGGATCGAGCCACAAAAGTCTCATTTGATCGGCCTTATAGCTACTATTTCGGTCAGGGAGCGGCGGACTTTCCCGGGAACGAACTTCCCTTAGTCGCCCTGGTGGAGAAAATGGGTTTAAACGTATCCTACGTCACAGATGTTGACCTGCAAAAACGTCCTAACCTGCTGTACAACCACAGGGTAATCATCTCATTAGGCCACGACGAATACTACTCCCCTCAGATGCGCCATGCACTTACAGTTGCGCAACAGCACGGAACCAATCTGATGTTCCTGGGGGCAAATGCAATATTTCGAAGAATAAGGTTCGAGAGCACCAAAATCGGACCAGACAGAGTCGAGGTAAATTACCGAGTGGCAAGCCTCGATCCCATGAATGGGGTGAATAATGCGGAGGTTACCACTAACTGGCCAGCTCCCCCTGATCCCAGGCCTGAAAGCGCCCTAATCGGCATTCAGTACGCTTGCAATCCGGTGCGCAACGATATGGTGATTACCGACCCTTCAAGCTGGATATTTGCAAATACCGGCCTTCGCTTCGGTTCTCGCATCCACAATCTGGTTGGAAGTGAGTATGACGGCTTCGATCCCTACACACCATATCCAAAAGATTTGCAAATCCTAGCCCATTCACCAGTTCTCTGTCGGAACCAGCCCGGATTTTCAGATTTGAGCTACTACACCACAGCCAACGGCGCTGGAGTGTTTGCAACCGGAACCAACCTTTGGGTAGCCGCCCTTGGATCTCCGTGTCCTTCTTTCATGGGTAGCTGCCCCATTGCGCCGGTTGTGAAAATCACTGAAAATGTCCTGGAAGCATTCGGGTCAGGCTTGCCAGGAATCAAGCATCCCTCAATTGCCAACGCACTCAGCATATACAGGCATCCGCCAATCCCGCCACTTGTACCGTCGACCACCACGACTACCACCCCGACCCCGACCACCACCACCACCACCACCACCACCAGAGTTACAACCAGTACAACACTTCCTGGCAGCACTATCACCACAAAACCGGGAACAAAAAGCGGAGTCACGACTACTACATCTACAACCAAACCATAATTAGCAGCATCGTCGAATTCAGAAACACTGGTACCTCATAGCGTTGACCTACTGCTGGAACGCCACCAGCCGGAATATCTGGGAATCAAATCCTAAAACTAAAATCGAGAACTACTTAAGCATCTTTTCGAGGGCATTGGCAAGTTCCTCGGTCTCTTGGGCAGTAAGTTTGGACATCATGTGTTCCCTGACTCCACGGATATGGGTTTTTGAAGCTTCGATCAATTTGGTCCAGCCACTGGAAGTCAAAACAGCAAAGGTACCCCTTTTATCCTCCTTGCATCTGCGACGTTCCAAATATCCCTGCGCCACCAGATGTTGAACCCTTCGGGTCAAACCTGATCGAGAGACCAGTGCAGCATCAGCGAGTGCGGACATCCGTATTGAACCGTCTTCACCTTCAGAAGTATGGACTAACACCTCATACTCTGCAAAAGTAATCCCGTGCTCGGCAACCAGTTCCTCATCAAGCTTGCCATACAGCTGGGCATGGGCTGACAACATCCCGCGCCATGCCCTCATTTCAACCTCATTCAGCCAAGCTATTTCTTCCATATTGTAAAATTTATCTCCAAATTTGATTGCACTTGCAACTATATCCTATAGGCTATTAATTGAAATTTGCATTATACAGCAAACTATGGAGGAATGATGGCCGCACCGATATCAGCATCACAGTTAGGAATCGAGCCTGGGACCTGGAATATTGACCATGCTCACAGTTCAATCGAATTTGTGGCTCGGCACCTTGTGGTAACCAAGGTAAGAGGATCATTTTCAAGCTTTACCGCTTCTACTGAAATAGCAGAAGACATCACCAAGTCGCAGGTTTCAGCAGAGATAGATGTTGCATCGATTACAACCGGTGAGGACGAAAGAGACACCCACCTTAAATCAGCAGACTTTTTCGATGTCGAAAAGTTTCCAAAGATCACCTTCAAATCCACAGCAATCGAGCCTTCGGGAAGTAACTACAAGCTCAGTGGAGATCTAACTATTCACGGAACCACTAGATACATCACTTTGGATCTTGAGTTCAACGGAGTTTCAAAGGATCCATGGGGAAACACCCGATCCGGATACAGCCTCACTGGAGAGATCTCTAGAAAAGACTTTGGAATGGAATGGAATGTTCCGCTAGAAGGATCAGGAGTGCTAGTCAGCGACAAGATACAGCTGAACCTGGAAATCCAGCTCATCAAGGCTTAATTGGCTAAAATTAAAACATTATAAAGAAAGCTCCCCTAACTGGGAGCTTTCTTTATGTTATAGCTAAAATTCATCTGGGCATTAATTTTTCTATAACTCGAGATTCAAAATTACTTCTTTGACGCCCCATAAAACGGATTTGCTCCGTTTACGTGATCAGTGACATCTGCGACCGTTACAATCTCAGGAACCGCTTCTTTTATGGCCACTTCGATTCCCTGCGAAAGAGTGACGGATGCCATCCCGCAACCCTGACACCCTCCCGAAAGCTTAAGGTATGCAACTGAATTCGCCACCGCCACCAGGTCAGCCCTGCCACCGTGGGCGGCAATTGCAGGATTGATCTCCTCTTGGAGCACCTTGATGACTCGCTGGGAAACGGGATCGCTCAGATCGGCATTCTGCAGTTCAGGTGGCAGTTCAGCCTTGGGTGAACTGGGGGTGTTTGGATTGAGGATCATCAGTCCCCCTGATCCATCCTCCCCGCCAAGATCCAGCTTGGATCCTGTTATCTGAACAACACTGGCTGAAGGCACCACCACTGAAATACCCTCCAGTGAAACTATGACATCATCCGGTCCAGCATCACTGAGATTCTGAAAATACACGTCATAACTGTAGTTATTATTTGATATCCCCGAGATTTCTATCCAAAGCGCAAGCTTGTCTGGATCGGTTTCCGCAGACCTTATCTCCAAAACTGCCTCAAGTGCTCGAGGAGTTACTTCTAGAACAGAAGCGTTGTCTTTTGCTCCAAATACGCTTTCCACAAAAACTCCAACCGTCGCGATTGCAGGGAGGTCCTGCAATCAACTCCTCATTAATACTAGTTCGAGACTAGAATAATAAATCAAGTGAAAAACGTTATATTATTAATCCCCACTCAAACCTATAGAGCCCAAGATTTCATTAGGGGGGCTCAGGCACTGGGCGTCAACCTGATAGTCGCGTCACAAAAGCAACAGGCAATGCAGCGATTGATGAAGCAGCGAACCTTGGTGGTAAACATGGACAACCCTGAGCGTGGAGCAGCTCAAATCATCGAAGCTGCCAAGCAAACCAGCATTGATGCCATCGTTTCCGTGGACGACAAAGGATTACAAACTGCTGCGCTAGCCTGCCAACAATTAGGCTTAGCACACATATCGCTCGAAACGGCGAGATTAGTTCAAGACAAAATCTCAATGCGACAGAAACTACGGTCCGTCGAAATCAACCAACCATTGATGACCACCTACCTTCCAGGAGACAATCTTTCTGAAAAGGTCTCTGAAATCGGCGGCTTTCCAGTGGTTTCCAAGCCTGCGACTTTGTCTGGGTCTATAGGAGTTATAAGAGCTGACTCGCACAGGGAACTAACCGAAGCAGTGAAGGCTACGCTTCAAATCCAGATAAATCATGGCTGTAATCCGGACTCGCCGATAATTATTGAACAATATCTGCCCGGGGCTGAATATGCCGTTGATGCGATTGTTAGCGGAGACTCGTTAAAAGTTCTGGCTTTTTTTGAAAAACCAACCCCCCTGGTGGGTCCATATTTCGCCGAATCAATTTATGTAACCCCTCCTAAATTGGAAAATAACAAACAGCAGGCGGCGTTAGAAGTAATCAACCGTGCCCGCAGGGGGCTTGAAATAAAAACTGGACCAATACACGCCGAAATAAGGATCAACGACTTGGGAAAAATATCTCTTATTGAGATCGCGGGCAGATCTATTGGAGGCAGATGCTCAAGAGCAATACCTTTCAAGGGTGATTTAAATTTGGAACAGCTAATACTGGCCGAGGCTCTGGAAATTGAATTGCCAGAATACTCACTAGAGAACCAGGCCTCTGGGGTATTTATGATACCGGTGCCCAAAGCCGGAATCCTAAAATCAATCACCGGGCTTGAAGAGGCAAAGAAAGTACCATGGATTATCGACATCGATATCTCAGCCACTCTAGGAGCAGACCTTCTTCCGATACCTTACGACTGCCAATATCTGGGATTCATTTTTGCAAAAGCCCCATCAGCTAAAGTGGCCCAAACCGCACTGGAACAAGCTCACAAGCTAATCGAACTGGAAATTTCATGAAATCAGCAAAGAACCAATCAGCTAAGGATATAAAAGTATTGGCGGTATCAACTTATGAGCTAGGACACCAACCACTGGTACTTGCCCGTTTGGCCTCAATTCTCGATATCCACGGAATTGAGTACAGCCTGGTGGATAACTCGGTGGCTAACCGGTCGTTTGAAAGTCCCGACGATTTTATACTTGCTGGCGGCAAGACTCCCACCCACCTAATCCTCTCAGTGCCTATGCACACCGCCACTCAACTGGGCAAAAAGATAGCTGAACGGGCAAAAGCTCTGTTTGGAAGCGAATTAACTGTAATCGCTTTAGGGATGTACTCTAAAGTAGCCCTGTCGACAGGGACTCATTTCGATGCGGGAATTGCGACACTCGATTTACAGAGCGTGTCTAGGGCATTGGGAATCGCAATCACCGAGCAATCAAATACTGAAAAGCTGGCACCCAACCGCTCTTCCCTGCCGTCAATTTCCAACTATGCATACCTTGTAACCGAAAACGGAAAACGACTTGTAGGCTACGTCGAGTCCACCGTCGGCTGTGCCCATAGTTGCAAGCACTGCCCAGTGCCAGTCATTTATCAGGGAAGATTCAAAGCTATTCCAAGCCAACTGGTCCTTAGCGAAATTGACGACCTGGTGGACAAAGGTGCCGAACACATCACATTCGGTGATCCGGATTTCCTAAACGGGCCTGCGCATGCACTGAAGATTATACGGGAGATGCATCAAAGACATCCTGAACTAACATTCGATGCAACCATAAAAGTCGAACATGTTCTCGAGCATCCAGATATCTGGGACGAGATGTCACGAGCTGGACTTCAGTTCATCGTTTCCGCCTTTGAGCACACCTCTGACCACATCCTCAAAAAATTAGACAAAGGCCATAGCAAGGATGACATAATTAGCGCGCTTGCAGTCCTGCGTCAATCCGGCATTGAGGTTAGGCCCTCGCTGCTTCCATTTACACCTTGGACTGACCGGGACAACTTATTGGAATTGATTGAATTCATTTTCGAATATGACCTTATTCAGAGCATCGATCCTGTACAGCTCGGAATAAAACTTTTAGTGCCTCTCGACTCCCTTTTGCTTAGTGACCAAGAGGTAGATTTTGGCCCCTGGGACCCAGATCTTTTGTCGTTTCAGTGGCATAATCGGGACCAAACTATAGATGAGCTGCAACGTATTCTCGCAGCCATTGCCCAAGAATCGGAAGCCACACAGAAAGACCCGGTGCAAACCTTTCATGAAATGAGAGAGGCTGCATATAATCACTTTGGAGCCAAAGCGCCAGAGGTCAATCTAATAAGCTCTGCCATAGGCCCTAAGCCCCGCCTAAGCGAATCCTGGTTTTGCTGTGCTGAACCCACTGAGCAACAACTGGGCACCTTCGATTCAGACCAGGGTTGCAAACCCATACTTCTTAGCTAGCACAATTCAAGCAGAACAGTTTATATGCCTACGAAGTTCCATCTGAATTTCAGTATTGCGTCAAATTAACGAGCCAGCAGCAAGCAAGCTCCGTCAATTTCCCGATAGATGGCACACCTTGGGAAATTAGCTATCACTCACTCACTACTGGCTTAGTCAAACAAACTTCTCAATAGTTACGGTACGACCCCGTTTGCACCGGTGGCAGTACCTGCGACAATGGGCGCATTCAGTGGCTTTCCTCCCATTGAACCATAGAACCGGGCGTCACCAAAGCTGAATACTCCACCATCTTTGGCAATCAGCCAGTAACCATGTCCGTCAGGAGTGGGAGTCATTGACACAATGGGCGCATTCAGTGGCTTTCCTCCCATTGAACCATAGAACCCTGCATCACCAAAGCTGAATACTCCGCCGTCCTTGGCGACCAGCCAGTAACCCTTTCCATCTGGGGTTGGAACCATTCCAACTATCGGAGCATTCAGAGGCTTTCCTCCCATTGAACCATAGAACCCTGCATCACCAAAGCTGAATACTCCGCCGTCCTTGGCAACCAGCCAGTAACCGAGTCCATCTGGGGTTGGAACCATTCCAACTATCGGAGCATTCAGAGGCTTTCCTCCCATGGAGCCGTAAAAGCCGACATGGCCAAAACTGAATACTCCGCCGTCCTTGGCGACCAGCCAGTAACCGAGTCCGTTGGTACCTGGTGTACCAGGAGGACCATTGACTACCGGCGCTTCCGCAATACCTACGATGGGGGCGTTTAGATGCGCCCCTCCCATGGACCCATAAAAGGTAGCGTCACCAAAGGTGAATACACCACCATCGCTGGCCGCCAAGGTGTAGCCACCCTGGTCACGAGTCTGGGCAATTCCGACAATCGGCGCATTCAGGGGCTTGCCACCCATTGAACCATAGAAAGCCGCGTTACCAAAGGTAAATACTCCACCGTCTTTGGCTGCCTCCCAGTAACCGCCTCCGGGACTTGGCTGGGTGTACTGAAGGGTCGCTCCGGAAAAGTTATTGCCTGACAAATTGGTGCCGCTGACTTGCCAACTCTGCCAAACACCGACCTGCTGTCCAGTCATGGTGTTTCCAGTGATAGTAGTCCCAGAAAGCACCGGAGTTACTGGTGCCGGAATTGGATTCACCTCAAGTGCAATCGCATTGGTTTGAGGAGCACCATTCACATCCGCCCAGTTATTGGCGATCAAGGTGTTATTTTGAATCACAGTACCAGTAATGGAGTCAAGCGGAGCGTTGGCATGGAGGGTAATTCCAGCCAAAAAACTTCCAGTTATGCTGTTACCCGAAATCGTAATTCCGCTGGTTTTAGCCGATGGGGCATCAGTGGCGACGACTATCTGACCGATAACCGGCCCATGAGGACCAAACTGCCCCGGAGATCCAATGATATGGTTTCCAGTAATAGTGATTTGAGATACTCCAACACTGTTATACGAAGCAATCACTATCCCACAACCGCCATAGTTTCCACTAATCGTGTTGTTGGAAATTGTGTCGTTCGTAGAGGCATTTGGAGTACCTGGATTGGGTGCTCCCGGATCAATTGCACCGTCATCAGCCAGCCCAATGCCACCATCAGCCACATTACCATCAACGGTATTTCCGGTAATAGTGGAATTGGACGTGCCAACTAATTCGATTGCTTTATTCTCGTTGATCGCCTTATTCGGCGCCAGGCCATTATCCTGAACAGTATTAGAGCTGATGGTTACGTTCGAAGAATCTTGGACGAAAATTCCGTGATCGTTCGCACCAATAATAGTACTTCCAGTTATTGTGACCCCTGTGACCCCGGGACCAACGTAGATTCCTATGTCACATCCGGCAGCATTTACAGTCTGACCGGAAATTGACTGATTAGCTGTGGCTACAATTGCAGCCGTAAGCCCAGTGGAACCAGCCGCAGCACAAGAACTACTCGCCGCATAGGCAGCGGTAGATTGGATGGCAACCAGTCCCATGGCAAACGGAAACGCAGAAACAGCCAGCATTAATATACTTACCTTGCGAGGTAAGTTAACAAGTTTCATTAACAAGTAACTCCCCTTTTACTTGAACATACTTGAACCCGCCGCCCCAGTAAGGCTTGCAGGATAAACAGGACCTCTAGGATCGAACCCGCCATTCACCCGTGCCGTTGGCACTCCCGCGTAATTCTCTAAAAATCCTGTACCATTTGTTTTAGCACACCAGCAATGAGGTGTCAGAGTACAACCAGAGACAAATCATTGCTTCAGCATTTTGCCCAACTAACAAAATTGAATATTGGGTTGCAACCACCACAATTTTTTTCATTAACTTCACTAATTGAGAATAATTCATGCATTTATTGCAGGGTGATCAGCTTTGCTCAACGATGTCGTTTCCCCAGTACACGCCAGATATTATGGCATTCTGCTGCTTGATCATGATGCTATCTGTATATGTATTATTTGATATTCTTAAAGGTAGTTTTTTTCGCTATAAAAGGACCGTTTATAAGATCTTAATCTTAAAGACGATCGACAGTTCACGAACACAGAAAGTCATAATACCACCACAATAGGCGGTATCATCGTAACATTTCCGCCTTAGCTCAAAACCTTCAGCAGGTCTTTATCGAAGGTCATAACCGCTGATTTCTGGAGCCCACCAGCAACTGCAAGAAGGCAATCTGCGAAGTCAAGTTTCTCGTGATCTGAGAACAACTCGAATGCTGACAATGCCAGTTCACTAACTTGGAACTGGGAAATGCTGAGAAGACCCTCAAAAATAAGTACAGTGTCTCGCCTGCTAAATCCGTACAAGGGATTGAACTCTAGAACAAAAAATAACTCTACTACTACTGCATCTAGAATGACAAGCTCACCGTAGCCATATTCATCTATCTGCTCTATGGCCTGATGTGCCAACTCCGGCACATCGTTGGTCATGAGCCTGACCAGAACATTTGTATCCACGTAGCGGGTCATATTTTTTTAGAAGACCAAGCTTCACGTGTAGTTTTAGTTAAATCCCTGTCAGTTTTAGCACCTTCAAATGGTGGAAGATTCTTCCAAATCTTTTCCAGTTGTTCACGCAGTTCAGGTTCCGGGGTTAACACCAGCTGATTTCCATCTTCTCTTATGAGTAATCGCCTGTTTCTATCAAGATTTAGCTTCCTTACAAATTCACTCGGTAAGGTAATCTGATTTTTGCTTGTTATCGTCACAAACTTTCTTGACATAGTAAGGAATATATCACTTGCCTTACTAATTGTCAACTCCACATTCCAACCAAATCACCGCTAAAGTATCGATTTTTCCCTATTTGCTAATACGAAACCTAGGTCTCCCAAATAAATGCAGCGATCTACGCCTGAAAGAACCAAAAATCTCAAAAACTCCGAATCATGCAAATATGCTCGGCAGAATTTTCAATTCCAGGCTAGGTCAATGAATTGACTAAAGCCCAGGTCGGAAAGCAATGATCAACCCAAAGACAGAGGCTTACAGCTCTAAAGCAAAGATTTGCTGTCACTGCGAGGTAATATCCTGTAAAGGTGGCCAATACTTCTGTAAATGCAATCCTTGAGAACTTGAATTCAAACCAGTTGGAAGCTGTCACCGCGACTGAGCATCCGTTGATAATTATCGCCGGAGCCGGATCAGGCAAGACCCGAGTGCTCACTCGAAGGATCGCCTACCGGATTGCAACTGGTGATGCCGAAGCCAGACATACCCTCGCAATCACTTTTACAAAAAAGGCATCGAACGAATTGAAGCAACGCTTGACTGGAATGGAACTTCGCGATCAGATCGAAGCCCACACTTTCCATGCCGCAGCCCTACGAATCCTACAGCGGTTCTGGGAAAGCAATCACCTGACTCCGTTTGACCTGCTTGAATCAAAATTCAAGATGGTTTCCGATGCTCTCACGGCGATTGGAACCACCACTTCCGCTTCAACCGGTTTCGCTCAAAAGAAGGGAAGCAGCCAACCGCCAGTTAACACGGTACTCAAAAGATCCCTTATATCGGCAATAACTACCGAAATCGAGTGGGCGAAGGCTCATGGACTGAATCCATCGAGCTACCACAAAGCGGCTATCGCCCAAAACCGTGAGATCCCACTTACTCCAAGTGAGGTAAGCGAGGTGTTCAAACAATACGAAATTTTGAAACAGCGAACCAGAAAACTGGACTATGACGATTTGATAACTCAGGCAACATGGGCACTGAACACAGATAAGAATTTCGCTGCAACGGAGCGGTACCGTATTCGTCACCTCTACATTGACGAATTCCAAGATGTCAACCTTAATCAGATGAATCTGGTTAACGCTATCCTGGGTGACCGGATCGACCTTTGCGTGGTTGGAGATCCCAATCAGGCTATATATTCCTGGAATGGTGCAGACCCGACATTGCTTTCCAACTTGCCACAACGCTATCCAGAATCCAAGACAGTAGTCCTTTCTCACAACTACCGCTCCACCCCTCAGATACTTGCACTGGCGCAGTGCACCCTTACGCGGACAAGCAGCAAAGAGCGGAACAGTGGCTCCCTGGTTGCCAACCTGCCAGACGGACCTGTCCCAGTTATTAGGGCTTTCAGCGACGATAAAACCGAGGCCCAAAGCGTTGCCCGACTGGTAAAGAAAGCCCACCAGCCTAATGTCAAATGGAGCGATATCGCGGTACTTGCACGAACCAACTCCCAGCTGGTCACCTTCCAGAGCGCATTCAAAGAAAGCGCAATTCCAGCATTCATTAGTGGTGAGACCAGCTACCTTTCCCAAAGTGAAATTCGTTCCCTCCTTTACAGCCTTGAACGCGGAACCGGTCCATTGGTCGGGGCCTCGCTCTACGGTTGGCTGGAAGATGTGGTGGCTAAGTCATCCGAGATTCAAAGTGGCGACGGAGCTGCCTCTGACAACCTAAATCTATTCCTTAATCTTTCAAAAGAATTTCTGACATCATCGCCAACCGCAGATTCGCGCTCATTGGCTCTGTGGCTTCGCTCTGAGGCACAAAATGCCCTTGAAGAGAGTACTCATGACGCTGTAACTCTGACCACCTTTCATAAGGCAAAAGGACTGGAATGGAAATCTGTGTTTATTGTCGGGATGGAAGATGGTTACGTACCGATAGCCAAAGCTGAATCAAACTCTGCACTTGCCGAAGAATTGAGGCTTCTATATGTGGCTATCACCAGGGCAAAAAAAGAGCTCACCCTCACCTGGGCTAGAAGTCGCAAATATAATGACCGTTCCCTGAAAAGAGAACCTTCACCCTATCTCGCAAAATTAGAAGATATGATCCTCAAACTCTCTGGCCACCTTGCCACCCAGGAGCATGCGTTGAGCGTGATTCAAAGAACGCGAAAAGATCTCGAGTCCAAACCGGAAAAGGAGTTCAACCAAACTCAGCAGAATATTCTGCAGTCGCTGAGACTATGGAGATCCAACAAATCTAAAGAGCTGGGAGTCCCCGCACACCTCATCCTTCATGACCATGCAATCGAATCGATAACTCTCAAAAACCCTGACACTATTACCGCTCTTTCCAAGATTGCTGGAGTAGGTCAGGTTCGAGCAAGCCGGTTCGGGGACGATCTTCTAAAGTGCCTGAAAAATTAGACCCTGTTTCTCGAACGGGCTAACTCAATCAGCCTCTCGAAATCAATGGTTATGAACAGTGCCTCGGCCTCTGCGGTAATTTCCCCGTTATAACTGCAGGTACCCTTGGTGTAAACCTTTCTTCCATCCACTTTCTCCAAAAATCCCTCCAGCTTTAGCTCAGCCTGAATTGGAGTAGGTTTTCTAAAACTGACAGTAAGATTGGCTGTCATCCCTGGTTTTCCGGACAGAGACTGAGCCCTGCCCAACAGTTCATCAAATGAAGCAGCTAAAAATCCTCCATGAACGCATCCTGGAGGACCCTCATATGCCACCCCAAAATTGACCTCCCCAATGACTCGATGCGGCCCAGGCTTGGCTATATCGGGAATCTCAAAATTTATCGGTGGGGCCAAAGGATTGGCAACACCTGAAAGTGGAGAATGATCAAAAAATCCACCCGGTGAGCCTGAATTAGCTGCCTCAGAAAACCCCTCGTATAGCCTTCCTCGCGGGAGACTTTCTAATTTCGAAGCAACAGCCTCCAGGTCTGAGGCCAACTGCTCAAGTTGATCGTTACTTGCCTTTGTGGCAACCAACTTGTCTATAACTCTTCTGGTAGCGTCGCCAACTCTTGAAAACACTGCCCTTCGGGGATTATCAAGATCTCGTTGAAACTCCAGGAACTTTTTATAAAGACTCGAGGAAAATTCAGTCTCAGCACTCATTATCTCTCCTCACATTCATCCTCATACAGGCGGCGAAAACTCAATTGTCACCGGGGCATGATCCGATGGTTTCTCGCCCTTGCGCGCATTTCTGTCGATCAATGCCCACTTCAATCGGGACTCAACAGACTTCGAAACAAGTAGATAGTCGATCCGCATCCCCTGCCGTTTATGAAACGCCCCCCCGCGATGATCCCACCAGCTATAGATCCCTGACTGGGGATAAAACTTTCGCAGTGAGTCAGTAAGGCCGAACTCACAAAGCTCTCTAAGTGCATCTCTTTCAGGCTCAGAAACGTGGGTGCATCCAATTAAGGCCTCGGGAGACCAGACGTCAAGATCAGTCGGAGCAATATTAAAATCACCAGCTACTACTAGATCCTGATCCGGACGATAATTTTTCTCGAGATGAAGCTTTAGTTTGGACAACCACTCTAATTTGTAGCGATAATGGTCGTCCTCCAAAGATCTCCCATTTGGGACGTATACGCAGACTACACTTACACCGCCACAGTTGGCAGATATAGCCCTAGCCTCTTCGGAACTTCCATCACCACCATCGAGGCCTACTTTAACATTGGTTATACCCACTCTGGAAAGAATGGCAACTCCATTCCACTGACCCTGTCCGAAATGAGCTGATTCATATCCCATTCCCTCCAGTTCAAGGTAGGGGAACGCTTCAGGCTTCATTTTGGTCTCTTGTAAACAAATTACGTCCGGAGAGGCTTCACAAGTCCATTCGATAAAACGCGCTTTTCTCGCATTCAGGGAATTCACGTTCCAGGTTGTTACTCTCATAAACTCTCACTCATATAGAAAGAAAAACACGTTTTAGCATTCCATTGATCTCCTCCCCACGGATTAATCTGGGGGATTCCCGAGAACCAGTAGCTCATGCTGCTGATCCTTCTGGGACATCAGTAGTCCGATCCCGGGGTCACATTTGCATATACACCCAAATTAGCATCAGACGGCTTAATGCCCAACCGCATACGTTAAGGTCCAACTCAAATCCAGCCCAAATGAACCCCACATTTCCTGACAATAGCTAAGAAATACCAGGAAGGAATTTATGCAATCGTTCTCAAAAGATTGCTAAATTCCATCCCGCCAGTAAAAATTAGAGTAAAATAATCACGTTTTACGTTTCTAGAGACCTGAATATGGAAAAAGCAAATGAGCATTCAAAATCGGAATCCAAAAACGCTCTGCCAGTTGACGTGTCCAAACGAAACAGCCAATTCTTACTTGCAAAATTCCCCGTACAGTGAGCGAAAGATCTTTAACCACTTTTGCAACAGAGAGCGAGACACGTAAATGAGCGAAGATTTCGATGTGGTAGTTGCCGGAGCAGGACACAACAGCTTGATAGCAACAGCCTACCTTGCCAAAGCCGGACTGAAATGCCTGGTGCTTGAAGCAAATGAGGAAATCGGTGGTGATACTTCGACAGTAGAACTCAAGACCCCCGGCTTTTGGCACGATTCCTGCTCTACAGCTCACAACCTGATTCAAGCCAGTCCAACACTCAGAGACAACGAGCTTCATTTGGAACGATATGGCCTTAACTACATTTACCCTGACCCAGTAGTTCATATACCCTTCGCAGATGGAGGTTACATAACCCAGTGGCGCGACATCAATCGAACAGCAGACGAATTTGGAAAATATTCAAAAAAGGATGCCTCAGCATATCGGAAATTCATCGAGGACTACAAAGAGATTGCGCCCGCATATGGAAAGTATCGTTACACTCCAGCGGGACTGGGACCATCATTTGAATCCCTGATAGAAGCAGGACCGAACCCGGACCTTTGGAAACAGCGGGTCGCCTCAAGCGCTGCCGAAATCGTTCTGGAGACATTCGAAGATCCTCACGTGCAGGCCTTCATGCTTTGGATGGCCTTCATGACCATTCAGCCACTACAGCAAAAAGGAACAGGAATCCTCCCCTACTCTTTGGCATTCGGGCGCCAAAATAACAGCTGGGTCCTTCCTAAGGGGGGATCAGTTTCGCTCCCAAAGGCATTGGCCCGATACATCGAGGCACATCAAGGAGATATTAAATCCGGAGAAAAAGTATCTCAGCTGATTGTCAAAAATGGGAAATGCGTAGGAGTCGAAACCGAAAAAGGTGACAAATATCTTGCCAAAAAGTGTGTCCTGTCGACCATTCACATAAAGCATCTGATCCCAATGATGCCAAATAACAGCTATGACACTGGTTTCTCGCAGGCAATCGATAATTGGGACCCGGGAATTGCTATGTTTGTTACACACTATGCGACCAAGGTGCCACTTGAGTTCCCAACCTCGGACGGCAAAGTAGCCGCCGTGGCAGCCGGAACGCCCGGATCTGTTAGTCGCATGCTTCGAGTCGAAAACGACATCAAGCAGTCGAAGCTAGCTACCGATGATCCTGTGCTTTTAGTCCTTTGCCCAACTGTGGCAGACCAGAGCAGGGCTCCAGCTGGAATGCATACCTTGAAAATTGTCGGATTCCAACCGTATAACCCTGATTCAACGGAACGGGACTGGGATCAGCTGAAGCAACAGGTCGCAGACAGCAACTTCGAGCACCTGCGAAAATTCGTCCCAAGTTTGGATAGAAGCGCCATCATTGAAGAAGAGGTTCGAAGTCCGTTGGACCTGGAGAGAACCAATTCGCACAACTGGCATGGAGGGTGTCACGGTGGTGCTATGACACCATCGCAATCAGGAATAAACAGGCCGGCGGCTCGCTGGTCATCTCATCGAATGCCGCTTGAAGGCTTATATCAGACCGGATCAACCACACACCCTGGGGGGTCAGTCTCAGGAGCACCTGGGCGCAATGCAGCGATGGTCATCCTGGAGGATCTGGGATACGACGCTAAAGAGATATTATCTGGAGCCGAATAGATTCCAGCAGGTCTAAAAATTACTCACCACAAGCGCATCCGATTCATATTTCATTATGTCTTGGAATAAAAACTTCCGATCCTAGGGTCTCATCAAACGCCAGGTTATAGAAGGTCCCCGAACCGCACTTGAGGTAACCAGTGGCACTGTTTTGCTTTGTGTACCGGAAGTCACCGTCACCGTACCCACTTTGGCTCCACTTTTGAGGCTGTGGGGCAACTTTGAAAACTTATAACTGTAGGAAACTCGTAAACCCGGCCATCCAAGCATCGATACACCTTGAGCAGCTTTTACAACCACCGGATTTTCGCCTGGAGCAGTAATTTTCGCCAGTCCCTGACCAGAGTTAAGTACACTGACGGTGGCTGGAACTTTGCGGGCAGCATCTACAAGTTTGTTGCCTTCATTGAGTGCGGCGATCAAAGGCTGGGCCCCTGGCTGGCCCAATACCGCTCCTATAATCAGTCCGCTTGAGCTCGATGGTCCATTCGCCGCAAATACAAAGTCACCACCATTACCCATAATCCCGGTCTCAATCCCGACAAAACCATTATGGCCAACGTCGTAATTTATGTTGTAGGTTATCCCAGCCACCGGAAGAGTAGCTTGAGCCTTTGCCACGATGTAGCGCAATACTGGGTTCTTTAGAACTGCTTGAGCCACCACCACGAGATCATGTGCACTTCCAACACTATGGGGATTCAAACCAGACGGTCCACTCAGTACTATCCGATGAATTCCCAGCGACTTGACCAAAGAATTCATCTTGGCAGCGAAAGCGGTGCTAGAACCAGCATCCCAGTTAGCCAACATAACGGCAAAATTATTTGCCGAAGGCACCAGCAGTCCTTCGAGGAGCTGGTATTCATTCAGCTGTTCTCCAAGGGCCACAGGGATAACTGTATCCTGCTGATGAACCATTGTCTGATATAAGTTGACGTCGCTGGCGTTTACGGTCACAATTGGCCCCGTAGCACCCAGACTGAGCGGGTGATCTTTTACCACCACAAGTGCGGTTATCATTTTGGCAACCGAGCCGAGAGGCAGTTCAGAATTGGGATTTGCTCCACCGATAATCCCCGCATTTTCCAGTTCCACTTGGCCGCTTCCCCCGGACGGCCAAGGAAGAGAAACTGGGGTTCCAGGCACGACGCTTCCATGGGTTTCAGCGCTGAATTGAGGTGCCGGCACCGCTCTAAATAGCTGCACCACCGAGACTAGAACTGCCAATACAACTAAAAACAGCACAACCTTCAACAATTTCGGCATAACCGAGCCTGATCCCCGGTAGTGGTTTCCTCGAGAGTAAGACGAACCAGAAACTGGTTTAAGCCACGATTCATTCCGTCTCATTGTCTAACCTCCACTGCCAGTGAACTCGTAATTACGCGATTGTACAAATTGGTCCAAATCGTTACACCTGCCACGTTACAACAGTTCAGACCGAGATGCCGATTGAGTTTCTATAGACTTTCTTAGCTTGATCTAAAGTTGGTCAAACAGGTGAATCAATCAATCTCAAATTCACTACTTTCCGGTTCTTAACCTCAAAATTTATATTTGAGACTGATAAGTGATTACGAAATCAGTAGAACCCAGCTCACCAGATCCATGCGGTTACAAAGCTTCAACTGCTCAACTACCCAAGCGCCGTGTTCGGCAGATGTCTAGGCCGATAACAAACAGCTAACACGCCGTAGGATCAAAACTCGGAAGCGTTCTATTTTGCACAATGGAACCCTTGACCGCAGGTGGCAAATTACTTGATGAAGACGAAACCCCGGTGGTAGTGGTGCTAGAATTAGCGCCAGCGGAACTGGGAGTGGTGGTAGAACCCGATAGAAATTCCGATACCACCTTAGAATCCAAACTCTTCACTGGGAAAAGAACGTCTCCATACTTTCCGTAATTATTCACAATCTGGGTTGGATAGGTGTACGTGGTCAAATTGGACCCCGAAAAGGAACGAAACTCAAGCGCCAAATGCGCCAACTGGGAAAGGCTTAGCCTAGAGTTAATGGCGACATTCTGAACAGCATTGCCAATAAAGGCATTCAGCGCCAAGGGATTAGAAAGCACTGACGCCTTTGCCTTGTTGATCATTGCCCTGATCACAGTGTGTTGCCTATGAATTCGGCCAAAACCACTGGTGGGGTCGTACTGCCATGCTCCATTTTTGTAATAGTAGAAATATCTACTTCGTGCCAGTGCCAACGCCTGAGTGCCGTTAAGTAGTTGACATCCGGCTGGCTCATTCAATCCAGACTTCGGGTCTTTAGATGGATAGGGAAAGTTGACCTTGATACCGCCGAGAGACTGAACAAGATTTATCACTCCGTTGAAGTTCACACCCACGTAGGCGTTTATTGGAATGCCAATGCTTTGCTCCACAGTCTTCACCAAAGCATTAGGTCCATAATTTAACGCATCGCTAATTTTATTTGGGCCGTTAGTTCCATAAATAGGAACAAAGGTGTCATACGGAATCGAAAGCACTGAAATCTTTTGGGAACCAGGAACCACCCTAACGATCATGGTGGCGTCACTCCGATTTCCCCCCGCCACAGTGGTGTTTCCATATGACTTTTGCTGCTGGGAGGTAAGGCCTTTTCTTGAATCGGTTCCTGCCACCAGGATGTTCATGGGAGCTCCCGGACTTGCAACCGTAACCTGACTATTGTGAATCTTTGGGATCTGATCATAGCGATAACGAGCATACGCGTACGCTCCACCACCAATCAGGCCCAAAATAACAACTAAAAAAACTCCAAGTTTGATAAGTCTTCTAAAAATATTCTCACCTCAGATTGACGGCAACTTACCCAATCATTGACTTACTTGTCAATTCCGTACAACCCTATCAACTGGCTCCAGCTTTAATAGGTCACCGGATTTCAGGTTATGTTAAGGAAATCCGAGCTAGCCATTTTACGCTCCAATCCCCTTCCTTACTAACGGAAGGGGTGCAAGCTTACACATTGGTCAAATCGCTCTTGAAAAGAGTAGAACTCACCAGACCAGACGTTTTGAGCACAAACAGCAGGCTACCAGCTGGTAGCGATATATTTGCTCTCGGTGTATTCCAGGACCCCTTCATGGCCACCTTCACGGCCTATACCACTTTGCTTTACTCCACCAAAGGGGGCTGCAGGATCAGAAACCAATCCCCGATTCAAGCCCACCATGCCGGAACCAAGTGCCTCGGCCACCCTCAATCCGCGCTTTAGGTTTCCAGTGTAAAGATAGCTAACAAGACCAAACTCAGTGGCATTTGCCAGCTCGATCACCTCATCTTCGCTGCTGAACGAAACTATAGGAGCCACTGGTCCGAAAATCTCCTCGTTGAGCAACTGAGCACCTGCTGGCACATCTCTCAGAACCGTAGCCTTATAGAAAAAGCCTTTGCCTTTGATTTCTTCTGCTCCAAGCTCGACCTTAGCGCCAGAGTTAACAGCATTGCCTACTAACGATCCGACCTTTTCCCTTGCTTGAGCATTAATCAGCGGTCCCAGTTGTACCCCATCCTCGAGACCGGGGCCTACCTTAAGAGCAGCCATCTGCTTTGCCAGCCTTGAGGTAAATTCAGACGCTATCTTTTCGTGAACATAGAATCGATTAGCCGCGGTGCAGGCTTCGCCGCCATTTCTCATTTTGGCCACCATTGCCCCTTCAATGGCTGCATCTATATCAGCATCATCAAAGACAATAAATGGCGCATTGCCCCCGAGCTCCATAGAACAATTGATAATACAATCTGAGGCCTCTCTTAAAAGCGAGCGCCCCACTTCAGTTGATCCGGTAAATGAAAGCTTCCTTACCCTGGGATCATGCAGCATACCTGGAACCACTTCAGACGAGCGATTGGAGGGTATAACATTTACCACTCCTTCCGGTACTCCCGCCTTGGTGAGCAGCTTGGCGAGGTAAAGCGCTGTAAGGGGCGTGTCTGAAGCCGGCTTTAGAACAATCGAACAACCAGCGGCGAGCGCTGGACCTATTTTCCTGGTTGCCATGGCGGCTGGAAAATTCCAAGGGGTAATAAGCACCGCAACTCCTATAGCCTGACGCAACACCATTATTCGGTTTGAGCCACTTGGAGCATGCTGGACTATTCCAGTGAGCCTTACCGCCTCTTCGGAATACCAGCGGAAAAACTCAGCTGCATATGCAGTCTCAGATCTAGCATCAGCAATTGCTTTACCATTTTCAAGGACCATTAGGCGGGAAATCTCCTCAGAGTTTTCCGTCATCAGTTCAAATGCCCGGCGCAAAATCTCTCCGCGCTCTCTTGGGGGCACCTTTTCCCAATCAGATTGTGAATTGTAAGCAGCTTCAACTGCCTGATCGGCATCGCCTGCACTGGCACTGGAAACCTTGGCCAAAAGTTCTGAAGTAGCAGGATCAATTACCTCGATCACCTTATTGTCCGAGGAATCTCTCCATTTCCCGCCGATGAAAAGCTGAGTTGGAACTCCATTGGGTAACTGGCTTAAATGCTGCATTATCCCATTCTCCCTTTGATCACATCCACTATTTTTGCTACCGAGGGAATCGTCTCATCCTCCAGTTCAGCAGCGGCCGGCAACGGTATATGGGGCGTTGTGATCCTAACTATTGGCCCATCAAGATCGTAGAAAATCTCATCAGCCACTATCGAGGCTACTTCAGCACCCCAACCACAAAGCCTGGGATTTTCTTCGACGGTAAACAGTCGGGATGTTTTTGCAACCGACTCCAAGATAGCTTTGGCATCAAGTGGCACCAAAGATCTGATGTCTATTACCTCACAATCGATACCTTGACCACTACTTAGCAGCTCCGCTGCTTCAAGCGCACGGGGCACCATTGCACCGATGGTGACTATGGTGGCATCGCTGCCAACCCTTTTAATCTTAGCCTCTCCCAGACGATGAACGATTTCACCCTCAGGAATCTCGTCTTTTGACGCATAAAGGGACTTTGACTCCAAAAATAGAACCGGGTCGTTATCCCTTACTGAAGCGGCGAAAAGTCCGATCAGATCCTCAGGGGTGGAAGGCATTACCACTTTTAATCCGGGAACCGCCATGGCCCAGTTTTCAATCGACTGGGAGTGCTGGGCTCCAAATCGGAGTCCGCCTCCATTACCGGTCCTAATTACAAGCGGAAGTGAAACCTGGCCGTTGGTCATATATCTGGTTTTCGCCATCTGATTCGCCACCAGATCCCAACACACTGCGAAGAAGTCGGAATACATTATCTCTGCTATCGGACGTAAGCCAGTCATTGCAGCTCCCATGACTGTGCCCAGGATAGCCTGTTCGGAAATAGGGGTATCGAGTACCCTTCGTGGACCAAATTCCTCAAGCAGCCCTGATGTAGCTTTGAAAACTCCACCCGCAGCAGCAACATCTTCGCCAAGAAATACAACGCTTTCATCACGCCGCATCTCCTGGGCTATAGCCGCCCCCACAGCCTCTCTGTAACTTAGTTGCGCCACCCTGAACCTCCATCGCTCCAAACATCTTTCATGACCAGTTCAACTGGAGGAGGTCCCGAAGCCTTGGCCTGTTCAGTGGCCCTGTCCACTTCTGCCATCACCTCACCATCAATCTGGTCCAGAAGTGCACCCGAGGCTCCATTTACCACCAACCTGGCCCGGTAGGTGGTAATGGGGTCCTTCTCAAGCCACCTGGCGACCTCCTCATCTGGACGATACTTTCCCGGATCAGCACGTGAGTGTCCTGTTTGACGGTAAGTCAGGGCTTCAATCAGAGAAGGCCCTTCGCCATTTCTTGCACGTGACAGCCGATCAATCGCCATTGAGTACACTGCATCGGGATCGTTACCGTCGACTATCAATCTCTCAAGACCATAAGCTGAGGCCCGGTCAGCTGCGGGATGTTCCACAGCTGTGACATCATATATCGAGGTGTACTCCATATAAAGGTTGTTTTCGCAGACAAAGACAACTGGAAGTTTCCAAATGGCAGCCAGATTCAGTGCCTCATGGAAGGCTCCGATATTGGTGGTTCCGTCACCAAAAAAGCACACTGCCACTTGGTGGCTGTTCCGGTACTTCGACGAAAAAGCAGCCCCTATCGCTATCGGGAGATGAGCCCCAACAATTGCATAGGATCCCATCATCCCGTGTTCTACACTGGTAAGGTGCATCGAACCTCCCTTGCCAGCCATAAGCCCATCGGCTCGGCCCATAAGTTCGGCCATGACCGGAGCCATAGGCACGCCTCTAGATAAGGTATGGGCATGGCCACGGTAGGTGGCAAAGGTCCAGTCACCTTGCTGCATAGCTTCGCCAAATGCGGCAGAGATCGCCTCTTGGCCCAAAGAAAGATGACTGGTTCCTTTTACCAACCCCTGCAAAAACAGGTCATAAGCCCGTTTCTCAAATTGGCGGAGTTCAACCATCCTCCGATACAGCTTGATCTGCAAGTCCCGATCGATAACCAAATTATGTTCAAAACCCTCGTGTGCCGCATTTGCTAGCGTCATATAAAACTCCTACTCACTTTTCCGCAATCTTTTCCTACCAAACGCTGTCTTAGTAGGCATTTGCCACAAACAGCTCTTCAGCAGGGAAAAGCGTTATCACCCGTGGTCCATCTTTGGTCACCACAATCTCCTCTTCGATCCGTGCCGCCGAGAAACCGTCATCTGCCGGGCAATAGGTCTCGAGGGCAAATACCATCCCCTCCTCAAGAACGACTGGATGCTCAAGCGAGTTGAGCCGTGAAAAGATCGGCCTCTCATGCAAAGCCAAGCCAAGACCATGCCCAAACTGAAGACCGAAAGCCTCCATCTCATCAGCAAAGCCAAATTCAGTTGCCTTAGGCCAGAGCTGAACTATCTGATCGGTCGAGACACCCGGCCGTATGGCTGCTATTGCTGCATCTATCCATTCCCGGGCCTTTTTATAGGCGTCTCGCTGAGACTCAGTGGCCCTACCAACATTGAAAGTGCGGTAATAACATGTCCGGTAACCGTTAAAGGACTGAATAATATCGAAAAATGCCTGGTCGCCGGGTCGAATAAGCCGGTCTGAAAAATTATGAGGGTGAGGAGAGCACCGCTCCCCCGATACCGCATTTATAGCTTCGACGTCGTCTGATCCATTGTTGTAAAGGTACTCATTGGTTTTGGCGACAATCTCATTTTCACGCACACCGGGCTTTAGGATCTCAGAAATCATCTGGTACGCACCGTCAACCATTGCTGCCGACATAGTCAACAGCATTATCTCATCCTGAGACTTGATTTGCCGTGCGTCCAGCATCACCTGTTGGCCATCACGGACCTCAATCCCCGCCCGTTGAAGGGCAAAGATCATTGGCACCTCAGCAATATCAACACCAACCGGCTCGTTTCCTACGCCGGCGGCATCGAGCATCGCCTTGATTTCCCTGGCTGCGCTATCCATAAGCCCGGCATCCGGGGCTACTGAACCTCGAAGTCCCAACATTCCAGCCCGGGAATTCTCAGTCTCAAGCCACGGAGCATAAAGTCGGTGGTGCTTGGCAGCTGAACCAAAATCCCACAGCACCGGCTCCCCGGTCCTGGTTAGCAAAGAATACCGGCACACTTTGTCCCTCACCCACTCCCCTATCTGAGTCGAAGTGGTGTAGCGGACGTTATTCACGTCAAAACATAAAAGTGCTCCCAGTTCCGATGCCTCAAGAGCAGACCTCACCCTTGACAGTCGATATTTGCGCAAACGGTCAAAATCAACCCGCTCTTCAAAATCAACCGCCATTCGGCCAGGAGCTGGCATGACCTTAGAGCTCATAAATTCAAAATTACTTGGCATTTCACTCCTTTATCAATCGCTAAAGTCCCGAGTTGTAAATTCTCCATGATGCCCAAAAACTGGAAGCTGCAAACCTTGCTGACAACTTGTCTTTTTCTAAACTTCCCGCTCTCGTACAAATATTTGCCACCCCTTCAAATCTTCGAATCTTGCACTTTCAGGCAAGCTGCGACTTCATATAGCTCCAGACTACAACCGACTGCCATATCCATT
>JAKBSX010000157.1 GCA_021844725.1 Actinomycetes bacterium
TTCTACCAGTTTTGAGGTTCTAGTCAAAGAAAAGACCATGCTTCGCCTTGGTGATGTGGTTTCTCGATTGGGCTATATCGACCAGGAACATTTGGAGTCGATAATCAAGATCATCCGCTCTTATCGGGCTTTGTCGGAATTCGTCGGGGCGAGCGAGATGGTGGCACTGGCGACTTCAGCGTTTCGTGATGCCGATAATTCTTCTGACGTGGTAGACCTGGTAGATGCAACTCAGACATGTATAATTACACTTTCCACTGAATGGCTTCGAGACCCGTATTAATTATTGACGCAGCCTTGGACACGGTTGCCCTGGCTAAGCTCTGAGAGGTATAAGGAATTCTCAATCACCGGCCTCAGAACCAGTGAAAGCCTCATTTATCAAATCCCCTAATACCGAAGTAAATGCCAATGTAGACCCTTCCTCATCTTTAACTTTACGTTCCAGTTCCAAAAAAGGCGTGAGACGGATGCCATACTTGGCATCATTTGCCTGTTCAACGGATTCATTTTGGACCCCATCAATCCTAAGCCATTGGCAATAGTGGTATAAGGCAGCATAAAACCTGTCCAGCAATTCGGGGAGAACAAAACGATCTAACTTTGGTGGCTTTAACAGCTCGCAAATCAGGAGATCGGCCAACTTCAGTCTCCACCTAGAGCGGGACTGCTCAAACATTAACGCTGAGAAAGCCTGCACAACCTCGGAAGGCGACTTGTAATCCCCCAGAACAAAACATGCCGCATTTATCATCTGTTGAACAACGTCTGGATGGTGACGACTAATAGTGTCATTCAGCTTCTTTGCCGGCATGTTCTGCAACAAAACCCGCTCCAACTTGGAAGAGATCGGTGATAATTCCGCCCCATGATCCCTGAGTAAGGACACTACCCTTTCTGCTTCCTGCCCTGAGGCCGGATCGGCCAGTTCAACCTCAATTTCCCTGAAAATCAAATCGCCATCGTCACTTGAGCGCACGGTTACCACATCATCATCGATCTGAAAAAGCTTTGATCCAGATGAACCATTGAAGCTGACTGTAGTCCTTTGGGCCTCGAGGATTGCAATTGGACTGAGTGATAGATCCTTTCCAAAAAGCTTCAAAACCTTTTCAAATTCGCTAGGGATCGAAGCATAGCTTCCAGTGGATTCATACTCGTATCTCGAGACTACCGAAGTTCTCTGAGGAGTTGAGAACTTGATTGCCCAGATCCCTTTTCCTAGAGGACTTTTGTTTTCGAGACGCCCCCTAAACCGAAGAGCGACACCGCAACTCAAAAGATCGAAATTGCTGCTGTCCAAATAAACCGTGCTGGTGCGTTTTACGGGTTCGATATCGAGCGCTAAACCTAAATCCACTAGAGCTTGCTTAGGCAGGATAAAACTCAATGGAGCCACCAGCTTTGTCTCTACTTCCAGATTCACTTTTCAATACCGCTGCGAATAGAAAATGTCGAAAAAAAGCGGGACCGCCGTGAAGGCCTGCGAAGTGGAATCGCGCTTTGATCGGCCAACCTTTGAAGTTGATTCTGAGCATCGATCTTTTTTGTGGTGGCAATCTTTTGCCAATCGCCATCAGAGTCCAATTCCCAGGAAGAACAGTCGTCAGCCAGGTCAAGTCTAACGACCTCAAGGACCCTCTCTCGGAGCTCGTGATCCTCAATGGGAAATATTGCCTCTATCCTACGATCGAGATTTCGTTGCATCAGATCAGCTGAACCGACAAACACCTTTACTGGTGACGATTCGTCATTACCGAATACAAATATCCTGGAATGTTCCAAAAACTTTGAAACAATTGATTTGACAGATATGTTTTCAGACAGTCCAGCCACCCCTGGTCTCAGGCTGCAAATACTTCGGACAATAAGATCAACCTTTGCACCCCGAATTGACGCATCGTAAAGGGCATCGATTATCTCAGGATCAACCAATCCGTTCACCTTGAGCGCAATATATCCACCTTCACCGAGAGATGCCTGTTCTTCGATCAGCGAAAGGATTTTCCCTCGGAGCCTTCCGGGAGCTAGCACCAGCTTACGATAATCAATACGCTTGGAAAACCCGGTTAAAAGGTTGAACACCTCGGATAAGTCTGACCCTACCTCTTCGTTGGTGGTGAAAAGACCAATATCCTCATATGACCGTGCGGTACCGGAATTATAATTACCAGTTCCAAGATGGCAATAGCGCAATGTCGATCCATCCGGCTCAAGCCGTACCACCAAAACAGCTTTAAGATGAGTCTTTAGACCAGCCAGTCCGTAAACAACATGAACGCCGGCTTCCTCTAGAGCCCTAGCCCAGGCTATGTTTGCTTTCTCATCAAAGCGGGCTTTAACCTCAACCAATACAGCAACCTGTTTGCCGGATTCAGCAGCTTTGATTAATGAAGCCACTATCCGAGAGTCCCCAGATGTGCGGTACAACGTCTGTTTAATAGCCAATACGTCCGGATCCGCAGCGGCGTGTTCTATGAATCTCTCCACAGTGGCTGAGAAAGATTCGTAGGGGTGATGCACTAAAATATCACCGCCCCGTAGCATCGCAAAAAACTCGCCAGGTTCTGCATCTGCATCAGCAAATACCTGAGGCGTCACCGGTATCCAGTCAGGATCATGAAGACCAGGGCGCTCAAGGGCATAAATTCCCCAAAATCCGCTCAAATCCAATGGATGATCACAGCAGTAGATATCATCTGGGTGAAGCCTTAATTCCTTAAGAAGTAGATTGGCAACGTCGGGATCGGGTACTCCATAAAAATCAAGCTTTACTGCACGCCCAAATCTCCTTCGGCGGAGTTCCATCTCCACAAAGGCCAGAAGATCATCTGCCTCCTCTTCCTCAAGGGTGAGATCAGCATTGCGGCTTACCCTAAAAACATAGATGTCTCCGATTTCCATCTCCGGGAAAAGCTGAGAAAGATGGGCCGAGATTACCTGCTCCAACAGAATGAATCTGGATCCACCAGGCAATTTGATGAACCTTGGCAGTGTGGCTGGAACCTTGATTCGGGCAAATCGAGAAATTTCACTGAGAGGATCGATAACCCTGACCAACAAGTTTAGAGACAGGTTGGATATATAGGGAAACGGATGGGTTGGATCAACTGAAAGCGGAGTCAGAACCGGGAATATCGTACGAAGAAACAGCTGATGAACAAATTCTAATTCATCCTTGTCCAGATCATTATATTCAAGAATGTGGATACCGCTTTGGGACAGACCCGGGACTATCCCCTTGTTGTATATCTCATCGATCCGCTCGATGAGCATAGACATTTTAGCCCTAATAGCCTTGAGCTGGTCCCGTGACGAAAGTCCATCTGGAGTAAGAGATCTGACGCCGGCAGCCAACTGATCCTTCAGTCCAGCAACCCGAACTTGAAAAAATTCATCAATCCCGCTTGAAATTATCGCGAGAAATTTAGCTCGCTCAAGTAAGGGAATAGAGTCATCGCCAGCTAAATCCGCAATTCTAAAGGCGAAATCTATCCAAGAAAGCTCACGATTTATAAATCGGTGGCTTCCAAACTCTTCTATTTCGCGTTGTGAGATGAATCCCATATAAACCTAGGGTATTTGCTCCAGGTTCCATTGTACGCTATAACCACTGCCTAAATCCGGCTTCCCGTTATAATCTCCAATACCAGTGACTCCAAAGTCATCCAATTTCACCGCGATAACAACAAGTATGGTCTGGCGAATCCGTCGAAATATGATCTTCTTTTCTCGAGTTCTTTATTCCTCTACCCTCGGCCCTCGGCGGTTTCTCGAAATAGGTTTTTCCCAGTCACCGCTGTAATCCGCTAACTAAGTGCTCGACATGGAACAGTCCAAAAGAAAGGAAATATATCTCCGTTGTGAGAGGCTATTAAAGGCTACCATAGCTTTAGTAAATCACCGACTATAGTGAGTAACCATGAATGCCGGTGGATCAACTCTTGCTCAGACACCCGTACAGGCGGGATGGAGGAGGGTTCTACACCTAGGTTCTCCCAACAAGCGCAGAACCACCGAATTCGGACTGCTGGTGATATCGATAATCATCACCATCTCGGCATACATAATTGCATCACTTGGCCATACCGCATCAATACCTGGAAACATCCTGCCAATACTAATTGCAATGTTGGCACTAAGTCTTGCTGCCCATATCGGAAACCGAAAGTTAGCCCCCAACGCAGATCCTGTAATTCTTCCAATCGCCTCGCTGTTAAATGGTCTTGGTTTTGTGATGATAACCAGGTTGGACTACCATCAGGCCATTTTGCAGGCAATTTGGAGTACCGTAGGAGTTGCCTTATATCTCGTCACTCTGGTGTTGGTTCGCAACTCATCGGTATTGGACCGCTACCGATACCTTTTAGCCGGTGGAGGAATTCTGTTACTGATAATGCCCCTTGTGCCGGGCATTGGAGTCAATATTAATGGAACGAGACTCTGGATACATGTAGGATCGCTAACGTTTCAGCCGGTCGAAGCTGCAAAGCTTATGCTGGCAGTCTTTTTCTCGTCATATTTTGTGGAAAAGCGAGAACTGCTGGGCCATCCATTAGCTGGCAATAAAAAATCGACCATAATTGAACCCAGAGCTCTAGGCCCCATCTTTGTGGCATGGGTGGTCTCATTACTTATAATGACGGCTGAACATGACGTCGGATTCTCGCTACTTATATTTTTACTTTTCATTATCACGATCTGGCTGGCCACTTCGCGCAAAACATACCTCTTTCTAGGTGGAATACTGTTTGCTGTGGGTGCCGGAGTTGGCACTCTCTTATTTGCTCACGTAAAAGAGCGGCTTGTCATTTGGCTTGACCCATGGAAGTATGCCGCCAACATTGGATACCAGCTAATCCAGGGGCAATATGCGCTCGGATTTGGAGGAGTGGGTGGAACCGGACTAGGAAGAGGTCATCCGGGAATCATACCGGTCGTATCAAGTGACTTCATCTTTGCGGCAATCGGAGAGGAAATGGGCCTCCTAGGCACCAGCGCGATTGTATTCGCATTTCTGTTGATCGTGGGTTCTGGACTTCGAATAGCGCTTCGAGCCAAAAACGACTTCTCCAAATTACTTGCCGCGTCACTGACTGCCATTATTGGCCTGCAATCATTCTTTATCATGGCTGGAATAACCAGAATTTTGCCCCTCACCGGGGTTACCCTTCCCTTCGTTGCCTACGGTGGTTCCTCCTTGGTGGCAAACTACGTATTGATTGCAATACTTATGAGAATCTCTAACGAGGGCAACTCTTAGAGCACCACAAAATAAACAGCCCGTGTTTTACACAAAAAGCGACTCATCAACCAAAATTGGCACCGGCAGAGCCTGCCCCAATGCAACAATCACTCCATCGGAAGGTCTGCAAGGAAACATTCTCGGCCTCCCTGAGGCTCCAACCACTGTAACCTGGCCAAGGTATACTCCTCCACTCTTGCCGGTTATCTGCACCACCTCAATACTAAGATCAAATGCTGCCAGAATGTCACACAAAAGATCCCCAGTCATAGGCCGCGGAGCCCCCTTTCCCGATAGCATCCCAGCAATTATCCCAGCCTGCTCAAGAGAAATGGGAATAGAGAGCGAACGTTTTGGCGGATCCAATTCGACAAGGTAAAGGCGCCCAAACGTCTCCGGAAGAAGAACTCTAACGTCAGAAACAACCACTTGGCGCAGCATCGGAACTCTATCAGAAGGTCCCAGTAGGGTAATGTCCTCCTCAGCTGATGATTTGTCAGGGCTAAAATCCACCTCACCCGATTGCCCCAGGCCTTCGGAGGGCTCGCTCACTTTGGATTCCTCATCCCGACGTTCAACACCAAACCTATTGAAGCAAAAAATGCAAGTACCGCCGAACCCCCATAACTCATAAACGGAAGTGGAATCCCGGTAATGGGCATAATACCCATTGTCATCCCTGCATTCTGAAAAATTGAGAATGCCAACAGGCCTAGCACCCCTCCGGCCAACATCCTTCCCAATGGATCCTTAGCCCGCTTCATAATGCACCAAACCCGCCAGACCATGTAGGCATAGGCCAGCAGCAAGCCGCCGGCGCCAACGAAACCGAGCTGCTCCCCCACCGCTGTAAAAATGAAGTCAGTCTGCTGCTCCGGAACGTAAGATAGGTTTGTCTGGGGACCATGAAAGATTCCGGTGCCAAACAAACCGCCAGACCCAATTGCTATCTTCGACTGAGCAAGGTTGTAGCCTGCCTGTAATGCAGAGGTCTTCGGATTCACAAACGACGTCAGCCTTTGAAGCTGATACTTCTGCAAAATGCCAAGTGATAAAATCGCCACAATCGCCAAAGCACCCAGTAGGAAAAGGACAGCCAGCCACTTTAGTGGAACCTTAGCCAACACCAGCATCGTCAGTAACACCGAACCCATAACCAGGGCAGTGCCGATATCAGGCTGCTTTATGACCAGCAACATTGGGAAACCAGCCATCACCAGAATCTTAACCAGCATCTTTGCATCAAGCTCCTCATCCTGATGTGCTTGAAGATATGCAGCTATAGCGAGAATGATTGCCAATGCAGCGAATTCTGATGGCTGGAATTGAACAGGACCCAGCTGATACCACCGCTGTGATCCCAAAGCCCTCTTCCCTATTGGGGTTAGAACTCCCAGCAACGCCATGACTATCGCCCCATAAGCTAAAAATCCAAGGTTCCCGAGCTGGTGATAGTCGATGGTGACAATTACAAACATCACCACTATCCCAATCAATACATAGACCGCTTGATGCT
>JAKBSX010000158.1 GCA_021844725.1 Actinomycetes bacterium
ATGATTCCGAAAAGGCCCGGGATCACGCTCGAGAGCTTTTGGCAGCTTCACGAAATTTATAGGCTAAGGAATCGACGGAGTAATAATGTTACTTACTGACAGGCCTGTTAGCTTCGTCTACATAAGTTACTAACGGATGGAAATTAGCGGCGGAATCTTCTGAAACCTGAGCAAACGAGGCGATTATCAGGAGGTCTCCAACTGCTGCAAGCCTGGCCGCAGCGCCATTTAACGAGATTGTGCCAGATCCGTGAGGAGCTTCTATGGCGTATGTAATGAATCTTTCGCCGTTATTTATGTTGTAAATGTGGATCTGCTCATGGGAACGGATATCGGATGACTTCAGTAGCGCTGCATCGATTGCGCACGACCCTTCGTAATTCAATTCAGTAGCAGTTACTCTGACTCGGTGTAGCTTGCCTTTGAGCATAGTAATGTAGTTCATCTCGGCGCCTCCGTATCGTAGTTAAAGCATAGGAGTGCAAACCCCTGGCGTTAGCCATTTCAGGTCGATGCAAACCAGAATTCACGTTCGACGTGAACTTGCACCAAAAACGCACCCTGCTCTATGTACAGTCTTCGATAACCTTTTGCAAACAAGTTCATAGAAGTGTTCTGCTAAATATTCAAGATCAATCGGAGAAATCATGCCAATCAAAATCAACAAAATCAACAAATGGGCGGCTGAAATAGTCGACCTTGATTGCGTGTCGATGACGCAGTCAACGAAACCGCTACGTCAGTCGCGATCTTCGTAGTGCTTAGCCACAGTTTCACGCCTTCGCATCTATCTAAAGCGATTCCTCGTTGACGTCTGGTGTAAACTCTCTCTTGGCATGCGTGTGACTGGAATTTAAATCGGGAGAGTTGGATAGTGGTGGACTTTGGCTAAGCACGTATTTGTAACAGGAGGGGTCGCCTCATCGTTGGGCAAGGGTCTGACCGCTTCCTCGCTCGGGAGACTCCTGAAATCTCGAGGCCTACGGGTCGTGATGCAAAAGCTCGATCCATATATAAATATCGACCCGGGTACGATGAATCCGTTCGAGCATGGAGAAGTGTTTGTCACAGACGACGGGTCTGAAACAGATTTAGACCTTGGCCACTATGAGCGTTTCGTCGATGTTAACCTTACCCGGCCGTCAGTAAGTAACATTATTACTCCGTCGATTCCTTAGCCTATAAATTTCGTGAAGCTGCCAAAAGCTCTCGAGCGTGATCCCGGGCCTTTTCGGAATCATGATGTCCAGATAGCATTCGTGCTAGCTCAGAGACGCGCTCCTCACCCTCAACTAAGCTGCCGATAGTCGTGGATCTTCCATTATTGACCCGTTTTGTTATGGCAACCTGTTGGTTGGCGAATGCCGCAACTTGAGCTAAATGTGTGACGACAATGACTTGCTTAGTTCGGGATAGCTCCGCCAAAGCCTGTCCAACGCGCACAGCGGCGCGTCCTCCGATGCCAGCATCCACCTCGTCAAAGATCATGGTTGGGATATCCGTCGCAGAATTTAGACGAATAGCGAGCATCAAGCGGGATAGCTCACCTCCGGAGGCCACCTTTGAGACCGGGCCCATTCGTTCACCAGAACTTGACGAGAACATGAACTGAATGGGATCGCCAATGCCAGTCTCAGAGATTTCAATTTCGAAACGTGCCTGAGGCATTGCGAGAGATCCAAGTCGTTGAATTACGCCTTCAACAAGTTTTTCTGCGCCGCTGCGGCGGAGGTTACGTATCAGCCGTTCATGCGTTTCGATGTCAGCACGGAAGCCCTCGATCTTGCTTTCGAGATCACCTGCAATTGCCTCGAAAGATGATAGTTCCTCTATTCGCTGGAAAACTTGTTTCTGGTACTGCAACACCGCGCCAAGAGTGTCGCCGTATTTACGCTTTAGTTTAGTTAGCGCCAGCAGCCTTTGCTGGAGTTCTTCGAGCCTGCCCGGATCAGCTTCAAGTTTTTCGAGTTCACCATAGATCTCATGCCCAATATCGCGTAAGGTCTCAATTTGTGTGGAAATTCGATCCACGTGCTGCTGAAATCGATTTGAATTTGCCAGTAGTCGTCGTGCCTCTCCGAGGAGATCCATGGCGGTTGGCCGCTCTTCAGCGTCAATCAGGAGCGCGTGCACGTTTTGGAGTAACTCTTTGAAAGCCAGTGCATTTGCAACTAGATCGAGCTCTTCCTTGGCTTTATCCTCCTCGTCGAAACCTTGGATATTGGCTGACGCAATTTCATCGAACTCTGCTTGGCATAAATCCGCTTCTCGACGTCGCGAACGCTCATCGCCACCGAGTGATTTCAGCCTCTTTCTATAACTGGCCAGCATGGACCTTGCTTCGGCGAGTGGAGAGAAATCGATACCGGAAATGTGGTCTAATGTAGCCGCTTGTGCGCTTTGAGATAGAAGTGCTTGCGCGTCATGCTGCCCGTAGATGTGAAAGAGGCTGGAGCTGATAGCCGATAGGTCGGCCACTCTGGCGATGGATCCATTAACATAGGCTTTCGAGGGATCATTTGCGGCCAGGTATCGCGAAAGCACCAACTCCTCTGCCGCGGCAGTGTGAAACCTTGCTTCTATTTTTGCTCCCACGGCACCAGTTCTTATAAGACCTAACGGCGCGCGCTGTCCACCAAGCATGGAAAGTGCGTCAACTATAAGTGTTTTCCCGGCCCCGGTTTCACCGCTAATCACAGTCATGCCGGGTTTGATCTCAATCGTCAGATCCTCAATGACTCCGAAATTGGCAACGTGTATTTCATCTAGCACGCATGTTCCGCCATCCTGAAAGCGACAAATTTACTCGCCCATTTCCTTCGAATGCAATCCAAACTTTTTTTTAAGAATCTCATGAAAATCACGTTCGGCAAAAGTAACCAGGCACGCTGGGGCCTCATTGGCACTGCATCGTACCAGATCTCCGGGATCCAAAATCAGTTTCTGGGAACCGTCAATCATGACTGCTGCAGATGGCCCAGCCGCGAGCTTGAGTTCGACTGTTTCTTTCGGCTCTAGTACCAAAGACCGGTCGAAAAGCATATGTGGGCTTATCGGCGTGAGAATCATGGCTCTTAGGCGCGGGGAGACAACGGGCCCCCGAGCAGAGAAGCTATACGCTGTCGATCCTGTAGGGGTGCTTACAATAAGGCCGTCGGCTTCGTAGGTTAGGAAATTCGAGCTTCCAAACACAACCCGCACCCTAATTACGTGACCTGAATCTAACTTTTCCACAACGAGATCGTTTAAGGCAACAAAATGTCTTCGGAAAAAAGGCTGAATGTCGGGTGATTCCGAAATAGCTTCATATTTCTCGACCTCCACTGATAGCGTCATGCGCTCTTCAACCCGATATTCACCCCTAAAAAACTTCTCAAGTGAGCCATAGAGGCCTTTGGGGTCAATTTGCGTAAGATACCCAAGTGAGCCGAAATTCACACCCAGCACAGGAATTGGAGATGGCAGGATTTTATCGATGGCTCGAAGCATCGTGCCGTCCCCACCCAAGGATACAACCAGGTCAAGTCCATCCTCAGACCAGCTTTCGCCCATATAAATTGCCCGGTGATCTCTTGAGTAAAGCCACCTTTCAAGTTCGTCTGCCTTGGCCCGAGCACTCTCTCGCTGCGGGTGGTATACGATACCTACGTTTGCCATTGGCTACAAACTAACAAATTGTGATTAGGTTTCAAACTGATCATCGTTGGAAACTCCTTGCGCCTGGAGTATTTCTCTCTCGATAGCTTTCTCTAAAGAATTCGAAATTTGGCGTATAGGCAATTTAGAGATGTAGAGAAAGAACTCTGCGTTCCCTTGGGCTCCACGTATTTTTGAAAGTGCAACATCAATTACTGAGACATTGTATTGCGCGAATTCGTGAGCCGTGGTCAAGATCGCTGTCCTCCAAAGTGCCGGATCTCGGATCACCCCTTTTCCCTTCGATGCGTCCCTATGACCCACTTCAAATTGTGGCTTCACTAAGATGACAAGTTGACCATCAGAACGCGTCAAGTTAAGAAGATGCTTGGTCAGATGGCGAATCGAGGTGAAGGAGACATCGACAACCACGAGGTCGAATCCGGAACGCTCTGGATCAATGAAGTCTTTGATGTTAGTTTGCTCAAAACTTTTCACACGGGCATCAAAGCGAACCTTCTCGTGAAGCTGGTTCGTACCAACGTCCACCGCGCATACTGCTCGAGCTCCATTCTGGAGCAAGCAATCCGTAAATCCTCCGGTCGAACTCCCCACATCCAAAACGCGAAGTCCAGAAACGTCTATTGAAAATCGCTGCAACGATGCCTCTAACTTGAGCCCGCCGCGCGAGACAAAGCGCGGCGGCATAGTGACTTCTATTCGGTCCCCTTTTCGGACTTGTCGTGCCGGCTTCAAGGCAACGGAACCGTTTACAAGCACCTTTCCCTCACGGGTTAAGTCGCAAGCAGCCTCCCGCGATCCCGCAAGGCGATGCATAACAAGGGCTGCGTCAAGACGCATCTGCAACATTACCGTAGCATCGCTCATGTCATTAACTCTTGATTGAACCAATTTGCAAAACTTGGTATATCACTGTTCAGGTACCGACCCCATAGAAAATCGTTCCGTTACCAGAGTTGTCATCATGGGCTTCTAGCTTTTGCTGGATTTAGGGTTCGCCTTTAGGGCAGTTCCCTTCTTTTCCGGTACCTCAGCTGTCGTGGCCTTTGGTTTGGCGGGGGTCCTCGTTCTTGCAGCTCTTGGCTTTGGGGGATCGGCGTCGGCCATAGTAGCGGGCTTCTCGTCGCCACCTGTTCCAGATTTCTCGCCCCTGGGTTCCTCTGCCGTTGTCTCGGATTTTTGAATTAGGTGAACTAGAGAATTGACCATCTCTGTCAACTTGGTCAATTCGTCTCTGATCAAGGTAACCTTACCAATTTCCTGGCTCATGCTGGCAAGCCTCTCGGAGAATTTTCCTAGTTCTTCTTTCGATATGGTGTTTGCAGCGAGGATCTGCTTTTCGATCTCCCTTCGAAAGCTCTTTATGAGGAGATCGGAGCTTTCTCGGCTTTTCTTCGCCGCATCCTCAAACATGTCTCGCATCTGGTTCCTCTGTGTTTCAGAGATGTGTGCCACATCGCGGAGGGCTTCCTCTGCCTTAGCTTGTGCAAGTTTGGCAACGGATAGGCCAGTCTCAACCAGCTTTCCAATTTTCTGAGTGCCATCTTTCCCTGCCATAATCCCATCCTTCCAGATAGACCTAGTCCCCAGAATACCATCTGTAGCTTCGGCATTTTAGGAGGTCTTTCATAGGCGAATTTCCGCTCCAAACGAGGTGAAATGATAGTGCACCGAAATAACTGGAAAAGAGAAGAACCCCGACGCTTGGAACTCTACGATCCCCGATTGCAATCGCGTCCCCTATTATTGCCAGACAACCAATTTGCAATCGAAAAATGCCGGCCCACTCGTAATTGTTACAACCGTCAGGAATACTATTAAAAAGTAGAAGCAGAGAGACCAGGCTATGTCATTATCACCTCGCGCAAATAGATGGATTGAGACCTCAAGGGGATACGTCCTTGCCAACGGGACCGTGGCGGCCCACGAACATTTTGATGCTTCAAGGCTGCAACCGCTGCTAATTACAAGGGAACGGCGCGAAACCTTCGAACGAGAATATCTATCAAAGGGTGCAACGTTATCTTACGGGGCAGGAGACCGGAGAATTCCAGAGAAACCTGATCCGCTGCGCACGGCCTTCGAGCGTGACAGGGATAGGATCGTTCATTCGACATCGTTTCGACGGCTCGCGGGAAAGACCCAGGTCTTCATCTTTCCCACCGATCACCAAAGGACCCGCTTAACGCATGCCCTGGAAGTGGCGCAAGTTGCGACGGCTGTGTCCAGGGCGATTGGGCTGAATGTTGCACTAACCGAAGCGATAGCGTTTGGGCATGATTGCGGGCATGGGCCTGGAGGGCACGCAAGCGAGGACGCTTTTTCAAAGTTTCTTCCAGAGGGATTTGACCACGCAACGTGGGGTGCGGACCATACCCTTGTTGACCTAAACCTTTGTTCGGAGACACTAGACGGTATTCGCAACCACTCATGGTCACGGCCTCAGCCCAGAACCCCTGAGGGAACGGTTGTATCTTTTGCTGACCGCATCGCATATTGTGCGCACGATTTGGAGGATGCCATCAGGGCTGGAATAGTAAAGAGTGATGGTCTTCCATTGGCGGTTGTCGAGGTTGCTGGAGGTTCTCGGGATCAGCAGTTGAGCTACTTTATTTTGGACTTGGTAGAGACTGTAGTTCGAACGGGCCAGGTGGCTTTATCGGAATTGGCCGCAGACTCTTTGGCTGAGCTAAGGGAATTCAATTACAAGTCCATCTACATGCGACCCGAATCAGTCGAGCAATCACATTCCGTAATTCGCGTCTTGAGCTTGCTGGTGGAGTATTACGTCGAGAATCCTGGCGAAAATCCCATCTTCCCCGGAATTGAATCAGACGATGTACAGCCCGGACGAATTGACGCTGCCGTAGGGTACGTGTCTGGAATGACCGATAGGTTTGCATTCTGGAAAGCCAACGAGAAACTTGGGCTTAGTCTAGAGGCACTACCACTTGGAATTGATGTTTCTCAAATAGCATGGAGCCGTCGCTAACCACTAGGTCTCAGATCACGTTCCCTTTGGTCGATTGAAGAAGAAAATGACGTCCAAGAAGTATGACGCCAGCTCCGATAACGGCAACAATGCCTGGTCTCTCTGC